>JASHTZ010000652.1 GCA_030040295.1 Terriglobia bacterium
GGTTCGACTGCAAATCCTGGTGGATGCGGATGGCAAGGTAATCGAAACCAAATTGCTCGACGGCCCCTCAATCCTCGTCAAGCCGGCTACGGAAGCGGTCAGGAAATGGCGTTACAAATCGACATTGCTGAATGGTAAGCCCGTTCAAGTGGTCACCGAAGTGGATAGCAATTTCACTCTGCACGAATGATGGACCCTGGAGCGATCCCCAACCAAATTCCACGGGCGTAATGAACGTTGCTCCGGAAGACAAGCTCTCCGCAGTCCACCGCCTTCATAATCAATCCGTTTGGGAGTTACGAATTAAGCCAGTTTGCGCATGACGCGCGGCGTGAGCCACCACATGAGGCGACCGGGGGCTTTGGGGGGAAAGACGCTGAAGGTAATCTGGCAGCAGCCGCCTTTTTTGAAGGGCATATTGGCGTTGCGCCCGGCGCCGATCAGGCGGGCGGCAAGCTCGCCCAGGTCAGGCTCATGGCCCACCACCAACACACGACGATGGTTCGCGCGTTTGGCGAGAAAAGCAATCAGAGCTTCCGGCGCACCCCCGGGACGCAGCGCATCGCAAAAATCATAGGCAGGCTTGGGAGTGAATGCGTCCGCCACAATTTCCGCGGTCTCCACCGCGCGCACGAGCGGGCTCGAAACAATCCAATCCACCGACATCCCCGCGCGCACCAGCCCTGCGGCAACCTCGCGCATTTTCTCCTTGCCCTCGGGCGTGAGCGGCCGCTTGGCATCGTCCATCAGAGTACTGGGGGAGCGCGTTACGGCAAGGCCGTGGCGCATGATGTAGAGCTCATAATCATTTGTGCGCCCCGTCTGGACTGCATCTGTTTCCCTGTTCGCCATGGTTTCCTACGAACCGTTCCGGCCTGCGTCCGCCCATAAGGCTTCAAACTCCCGCGTGTAATCCTCCACGGGCCGGGCGTCGCGAAGTATCAGGAGATTTTCGTGGTTCTCATCCTCGGATTCCAGCGTCCAGTTGTAGCTTCCCGTCAGCACGGTTTGCTGGTCGAGGATAACGAATTTGTGGTGCATTTTTGAGCCGCGTCCCTGCCGGCCGAAGGCCAGGCGATAAGGGATGACGGCGCCGGAGAGAAGTTCCTGCGTGGTGCGGCTTTCCTTGTACTTGTTTCCATCCACCAGCAGGCGAACCGCCACCCCGCGCTGCGCCGCCTCTTCCAGCGCCTGCGCAAGGCCGGGGTGATTGAAGCGATAGAGCGCCGCGTCAATCGAGTGGGACGCTCCGTGCAGCAACCCCATAATGGCGTCCGCAACCGACTCACTGCGCGCGAATTTAGTCTCCATCGTCACCCACTGGCCCGAATTTTGAAGCCCATTGGACTCCAGCGCTTCGCCGGACCGAAATCGCCTTACTTGATTCCCAGCAATTCAACGTCAAAAGTCAACGTAGAGTTAGGTGGAATTGCGCCCGGGTACCCTTTCTCCCCATACGCGAGGTCGGGAGGAATAACCAACTTGCGTTTTCCGCCCACGTGCATGGTGGCCAGTCCTTCGTCCCATCCCTTGATCACCTGGCCCTGGCCCAATTGGAATTCAAAGGGCTTCTTCCCCGGCCCGATGGAGCTGTCAAAGACTTTGCCGTTGGTGAATCGCCCGGTGTAGTTCACCACGACCCTGTCGCCCGTCTTCGGCACGGGACCCTTCCCCAGAACAACGTCGCGATATTTCAGCCCCGACCCCGTCGTGATCCACGGCGAGGCAGCGGAAGTTGTGGAAGCCTTCGGAGCACTCGTGGATGGCTTTTGCGAACTCGACGACGAACTCTGCGGCGGCTGCGTCGCAAGCATTGCCGTCGCGATAAAAGTGCAAGCCAAAATGACGATGAGCCGTTTCATGGAGCATCCTTTCAAAAATGTCGCCGCAAGTAAGGTATCAAGTCCGCGGGGCCAATTCAAGAACTGCGAAAAGCCTTGCGCGGTCAAATTTCGGCAATTGCTCTTCATTCCGAACCGGCATTGCCTTATTATCCTGTCGTATAATCGGGTGCTAATAGGGTCTTACCATCTTGTTGATCCAGAAAGGGGGAGGCGTTGAAGCTGCGGCTCATACGATTCGCCATCGTCGCGGGATTACTGGTTTGGTCGCAGAATGCTGCCGCCACTGCACGAGGTGTGCCTGAACATCCTCCTCAGGAAGGCGCGTCGCAGGCCGGCGGAACTGAGAGAAACGAACCCTTGAACAAGCAGCAGCTTCTCGAGTTGATTACCGGCGGAGTGCCCAATGAACGCGTCGAGGAACTCGTGCGTAATCGCGGAATCGATTTCGAAGTGGATGGCGATTATGTGCGCACTTTGCAAAAAGCCGGGGCGAACAATGCGCTCATTACCGAACTGCGCCAGGCCAGCGTAACCCTGGGCGGCTTGCTGATCGAAACCTCGCCCAACGCGCAGATTTACCTGGATGGAACTCTCAAGGGAGAAGCAGACGCGCAGGGCGTGATGACACTGCGGGCGAAGCTGGGCCCACACAATCTGAAACTCTCGCTCGCCGGAACGCAGGATTTCGAGCAGACCGTGACCATCGCCAAAGGAGCGCCCGCGCGTGTGGTGGCCAAGCTCACGGATTTGACCGGCAGCGTGCGCGTCCAAGCTCTCGCCGGCGCCGCCGTATGGCTTGATGATTCGAGTCGAGGAACGATTGACTCCACAGGCGTGCTCCTGCTCAGCGACCTTGCTCCCGGTACGCACTCCCTTCGCGTCACAGCCAAAGGCAAGGTGGATGATTCGCATAGCATCACCGTGACCGCAGGCGCGGAGACTCCCGTGCAAGTCACGCTCGCCGATAGTGTGCGCCCGAACCCTCAGGACACGCTGCCCTACGTTTGGATCGCGGCGGGACAATTCCAGATGGGCTGTTCCCTCGGCGACAGCAACTGCACGGCCCCCGAAAATCCTCCCCATTCGGTGACGATCTCCAAGGCCTTCTGGATTGGCCAGACAGAAGTGACCGTGGGAGCGTACAAGCACTACGCGGATTCGGCCAAAGCCAGCATGCCTCCGGTCGCTCCCAAGCAAGACCGCGGCTGGAAGAAAGTCGCCTATCCCATCGTCGATATAACCTGGGATGAAGCCCGCC
Source organism: Terriglobia bacterium (assembly GCA_030040295.1). Lineage (GTDB taxonomy): Bacteria > Acidobacteriota > Terriglobia > UBA7540 > UBA7540 > Bog-366. The sequence continues at coordinate 3,103 of JASHTZ010000652.1, forward strand.
AATATTGCGCGTGGGCCGGCGGGAGATTGCCCACTGAAGCCGAGTGGGAGTACGCGGCGCGCGGTGGAAGCACGCAGGCCCGCTACGGCGACTTGAACACCATCGCCTGGTTCAAGGACAATGCCGGAAGCCAGACGCACGCCGTGGGAGGCAAACAGCCCAATGCTTACGGCCTCTTTGATATGCTGGGAAACGTGTGGGAGTGGGTAAATGATTGGTACGACCCCGTCTACTACGCCAGCAGCCCCGCGCAGGATCCCCCCGGACCCGCCATCGGTACGGAAAGGGTTTTGCGTGGCGGATCATGGATCGTCGATCCCAAACTGCTCCGTGCTTCCGACCGCTACAGCATCAAGCCCGATGCGCGCTCTGACTATTTCGGCTTTCGCTGTGTGTGGGAGCCAAAAGCGCCTTAAGGACTTATGCCCATTATGAACACTCTCTCAGGACATAAAGAACCTGCGCTGCACAACGCCATGTGGCCGGGTGTGGTCGGCAAGGGAGGCGGTTCTGAACCCTTTATCGGTTTGGACGCCATGCTCCGGCTCACCGCTGCCGCGGAAGTGGAAGGTGTGAAGTTTGACGGCATCGATCTCTTCCTGTCGTCTCCGCATGTCGATATCGATTCGAATGATGATTGCCTTAAGCGGCTCTCTGCCCAAGTCACCTCATTCGGCCTGGTGATCGGCTCGTTGGTTGCTCCCGTATGGGAAGTCACCGGAGGCGGCTCAGCCATGGGAAGCGATGATGAGCGGAAGCGTTTTGTCGAGCAGGTGCGCAAGGCTTGCCGCATCGGACGCAAATTGCGGGACCTGGGCGTCCGCCGCTACGGAATCATCCGCATCGATTCCGCAGCCTCGCCGGCCGAGTGGATGAAAGACCCCGTTGCGAATACCCAGCGTATCGCCGCAACTTTTCGCGAGGCTTGCAACGTCGCCGAGGATTACGGCGAGCGACTGGCCGCGGAAGGAGAAATCTGCTGGGGCGGCATGCACAGTTGGCGGCGGGTGGTGGAGTTGCTGGAACTTGTCGATCGGCCCCAAACGCTGGGGTTTCAGGCGGACATGGCTCACACCCTGTTATTCACTCTCGGGTACAATGCTCCTGAGGACCGCCTGCTGCCCGAGCGATTTGACTGGAACAGGCCCGGCCAGTTGCAAGCGGCCCTGGGGAAATTGACGAGCGTGCTTCGACCCTGGACGGTCGATTTCCACGTCGCGCAAAACGATGCCACGGTAAAAGGATCGGGTTCGCATGACAAGACGGGACACCACTGTCTTCCCACCGATCCGAACGGCAAGCTTGATATCGTTCGCGATGCAGGTCACTGGATGCGAAATGAGCAGGGCGAGCCGACTCGCGCCTTTCGGCACATCTGCTGGGATGGCTGCATGTTCCCCAACAGCGTGATGATGGACCCAAAGACCTGGCGTGACGTTCTTGCTGCCATGATCGCTGTGCGCAATGCCCATGGCTGGAATTGATTTCCTCAGTTTGCAGACAACCGGAGCGGCATGAGCAAACCACGACTCAACATCGGAATCGTTGGCTACGGATTCATGGGGAAAACCCATTCCAATGCTTTCCGCCAGGTGTCGAAGTTTTTTGACGTTCCGTATGAACCCGTCTTGAAGGCAATTTGCGCGCGTAATCGCGCGCGGGCTGAGGCCTTCCAGCAAAACTGGGGTTATGAGTCGGTGGAGACGACCTGGAAAAACCTGATCGAACGCAAAGACATCGACGTGATTGACATCGCCAGCCCGAATGACACTCACGCGGAGATCGCCATTGCTGCTGCAAGGGCAGGCAAGGCGGTTCTGTGTGAAAAACCCCTGGGACGCAACGCCGCTGAATCGAAGGCCATTGTGGAAGCAGCGGAGAAGGCCGGCGTGCCGAACATGGTTTGGTATAACTATCGCCGCGTGCCGGCGGTGACCCTTGCCAAGGATTTGGTGAACGAGGGGAAGTTGGGCCGGGTTTTCCACTATCGTGCCAAGTTCCTTCAGGACTGGACCATTTCCAGCGATCTACCCCAGGGCGGAGAAGCGCTCTGGCGTCTCGACGTGCAGGTGGCGGGCAGCGGCGTAACGGGTGACTTGCTCGCTCACTGCGTCGATACCGCCCTGTGGTTGAATGGCCCCATCGATTCCGTTGCTGCGGTTACTGAAACGTTCATCAAGGAGCGCAAGCATAATCTCACCGGCAAAATCGAGCCGGTCGGAATCGACGATGCTTCTGCGTTCCTGGCGCGCTTCAGGAATGGGTCGCTCGGAACCTTTGAAGCCACTCGCTACGCCCGCGGGCACAAGGCTCTCTACACGCTCGAAATCAACGGGGCTGATGCCTCCATCATTTGGGACCTTTCCGACCTGCACAGGTTGCAGTTTTTCGATCATGGAGACAAAGGAGCACTTCGTGGCTGGCGCTCGATTCACGTTACCGACGGCGACCACCCGTATATGAAGCACTGGTGGGTTCCCGGGCTGCAAATCGGATACGAGCACACTTTCGTTCATCAGGCAGCGGATTTCCTGAGCGGATTGGCCGGCAGGACTGTCCCGGCGCCGAGCTTCCGTGACGCCTTGGCTACCGATTATGTAACCGATGCGGTGTTGGCCGCGGCGAAAAATCGGGATTGGCAAAAGGTGGCAGGCGCCTGAGGGGAAACTCCAAGGAGAAAAAAAACAATGAAGGCGTTAGTTCTGGAGGATGTCGCCAAATTTGAAGTTCGAGACGTGCCTGCGCCGGCAGTGGGACCGCGCGACGTCCTGATCCGCATCGGTTCGGTAGGCATCTGCGGCACCGATCTGCACATCTTTCACGGTCTCGCCAACTACCATCGCGACAAAAGCGGCAGGCAGGTTCCTCTGAAGGAAGCTCCTCAAATCCTCGGCCACGAGTTTTATGGCACGGTGGAATCGGTTGGAAAGGACGTGACCAAGTGCAAGCCCGGGGACAAGGTGATTGCCGACCAGGTGCTGAATTGCCACAGCAAAGCGCGCTCACCGTTGTGCGAGTACTGCGAAACGGGTGACTCGCATCAATGCGCTTACTTGGAAGAGCTGGGAATCACCGGTCCTCCCGGAGCATTTTCCGATTTGGTGAGCATTCCCCAAACGAATGTGGTGGTGACGCCCGCGGACATCTCGATCACCATGGGAGCGGTCATCGAACCCTTCGCCTGCGTTCTTCACGCCAGCGACCGCATGGAGCGCAGCAAGTGCCGCTACGAATTCGGCGGCCGGCATCCCATCCGGCACGTTTTGATCACGGGTGCGGGCCCCAGCGGACTCTTTTTCATTCAGTATCTCCGCAACGTCCGGAAGTTTGACGGCCAGATCTTCGTTGCCGACATGCGGGCCAGCCGCCTGGCGA
>JASHTZ010000653.1 GCA_030040295.1 Terriglobia bacterium
GACGAATAAGCCCCTCGTGGTTCATGCCAACGCTAATTGCAAAATGCACCAGCTACCTGAGGTAATGGCTCAGAGGATCGCCGGACTCACCACCGGTGCAACATCGGCAAGACCGGGGGGCGGCGGCCCTCCAGCGGGCGGCGGCAACGGCCAAGGGTTCAGGGGCGGCGGTGGTCCCGGCGGAGGCGGAGGAATGGGTGGCAACTTCAGCCAGCAACTCGAGCGGCTGCCGAGCATCAAGCTTAGTGATCTTACTCGTGGTGAACCCGTAGTCATTTTTAGTTCTGAGGGTACTAATCCTTCGGAAGTAACAGCCCTATATATCCTTACCGGTGTCGAACCCATTCTCGCCGCACAGCCCAAGGGCGGCGGTGATGTAAACCTGGGGAGCTGGAATCTAGCTCCGGCGGCGGTGGTGAGGGCGGTGAAGGAGGACCGTAGCTTTCCCTGAAAGGCACGTCCGGCGAGATTCTTGCAAAGGACTCGGGGGCGATCCGCAACCTCTCGCTACTGAAAGCGCTTCGGCCAGTTCTGCCCTAATCGCTCTCGAGGAGAAAATACAACTTGTCTCAAAATGTACGTACCCTGCTTTGTGGAATTGTGTTTTTATTTTTTTTCTTGCCTGCTTCAATTATTGCTCAGACTTCCCGCGCCCAAATCGCCGGCGGAACTTTGCACGGCCAGGTGCTTGATCCTTCCGGCGCTGCCATTCCCGGCCTGACGGTTACACTGACCGGCCCCGGCGGAACGAACCTGAATGCTCAAACCGACGCGCAAGGCAACTACGTCTTTCGCAATCTCGCTCCGGGCGCCTACACGCTCAACATCAGCCTGAAGGGTTTTGAGAATTTTGCGAAGCCGGTCACCATTGCTCGCGGCCAGTCGCAGACTCTAAATGCCCAACTGGCGGTAGCGATCGAGAAGCAGCAGATCACCGTAACGGAGGAGAGTGCGAACAAGGTGAGCGTGAATCCCGAGGAGAACGCCAGCCAGTTGGTGATCTCCGGGAAGGATTTGGAATCGCTCTCCGACGACCCCGATGAGTTGCAGTCTGAACTCGAAGCTTTGGCCGGGCCCTCGGCCGGTCCCAACGGCGGCCAGATCTACATCGACGGATTTACGGGCGGCCAACTGCCCCCCAAATCGTCCATTCGCGAGATTCGCATTAATCAAAATCCCTTCTCCGCGGAGTATGACACCCTCGGTTATGGAAGAATTGAAATCCTCACCAAGCCCGGCACGAACAAATTCCACGGTCAAGCCTTCGTGGACGGCAACGATGATGCATTCAACACCCGAAATCCTTACGCCACGGAGATTCCCGGCTATCATTCCGAGCTGTACAGCGGAAATGTGGGCGGGCCGCTCAACAAGAATACCTCATTCTTTTTCGACGCTCAGCGCCGCGACATCGAGGACGAGGGGATTGTAAACGCCATTACCCTAAACTCGAATTTCAACCCGGCGACCACCATCCAGACGGTGCCCACGCCGATGGTCCAGACGGAATTCAGCCCGCGAATCGACACGGCATTCGGAAAGAACAACACTTTCAGCTTCCGCTATCATTTTTGGGATAACAGCGAAACCGATCCAAGCGTGAGTGGGTTCACACTTCCCACTGAAGGTTACAACACCAGTGAACGTTATCAGAGCTTTCAGTTCAGCGATGCCCAGGTAATCAACCCCAAGGCCGTCACGGAGATTCGCTTCCGCTTCTATCGCGATGCTTCACAGGTCATTCCCGCGAGCTCGCTGCCTGCCGTCTCCGTCGCAGGGGCATTCAACGGCGGAGGGTACGGTGGCGGGAACGACTATACCGTTCAAAATTCCTACGAGTTTCAGGATTACACCTCGGTCTCATTGAAGAAGAACTTCCTGAAGTTTGGACTCAGACTTCGCGACGACCCGGAGTCCTCCACCTCGACCTCTGACTTCAGCGGCTCGTTTACATTTCCCTCGATCGCAGCCTATCAGATTACCGAGCAGGGCCTGCAAGCCGGCTTGACTCCCGCGCAGATCCAGGCCAATGGCGGAGGAGCCAGCCAGTTCGCGCTCACCGCCGGTAATCCACTCGCGACGGTGGGTTACTTCGATGTGGAGCCTTACGTGGAAGACGATTGGAAGCCGCGCTCGAATTTGACCGTGAGCGGCGGGCTGCGGTTTGAAACTCAGGATCACATTCGGGATCATGCCGATTTCGCGCCGCGCCTGGGCTTCGCCTGGGGCCTGGGGAATGGAAGGTCCACCAAGACTGTGCTGCGCGGCGGCTTTGGCATTTTCTATGACCGCTACAGCGAAGCCTACGTGCTCAACACCCTGAGATACAACGGCATCAACCAGCAGCAATACGTGGTCTCGAACCCCACGTTTTTCCCCACGATTCCACCCATCAGCACGCTCAGCGCGAGCTTGTCGTCCCCCACCATTTATCAAACCGATCCGAATCTGCGCACGCCCTACACCATGCAATCGGGATTGGGCCTCGAACGGCAAATCTCCAAAAGGGCCACGGTGTCCGTTACTTATCTCAACACCCACGGGATTCATCAGTTGATCGTGCGCAACATCAACGCGCCCGATCCCCTCGACGTGGATAACGCCCGCCCCGACCCCAGCTTTTCCAACTTGTATCAATACGAATCCGCCGGACTCTATAATCAAAACCAGATGATCGCCAATTTCAACATTCGCGGCTCCAAGCTCTCGCTGTTCGGATTCTACACGCTGAGCTTCGCCAACAGTGACACGCTCGGCCCCGGCAACTTTCCTATGAATCAGTACGATTTGGATGAAGATTACGGCCGCGCTGCTTATGACGTCCGCGACCGTGTCTTCCTCGGTGGAAGCTGGAACCTGCCCCTGGGATTTCAAGTTTTTCCGTTCCTGGTGGCGAATTCGGCCATGCCCCTCAACATCACCACGGGCCAGGATCTGAATGGCGACACCATTTTCAACGAGCGCCCCACCTTTGCCTCGAACCTCTCGAACCCCGCCAATATTGTCAGCACTCGTTGGGGAAGGTTTGACACTGTGCCGCAGCCGGGCGAAACATTCATACCCCAAAATTACGGATCCGGTTTTGCCGAATTCACAGCCAACCTGCGCATCAGCAAAACTTTCGGCTTTGGTAGAGAAGTTTCAGGAGGTGGAGGCGGCCCATCGGGCGGAGGCGGTTATCACGGAAGAGGCCTAGGCCCCGGCGGCTTGAGCAGCATGGGGTCAAGCGGCTCATTTTTTCATAGGAGCAACACCGCCAACCGGCGCTATAACCTCACTTTCAGCATCTCCGCGCGCAACATCTTCAATGATGCCAATGACGCTTCGCCCGTCGGCGTCCTGAGCTCTCCGGACTTCGGACGTCCTATCGCTCTTGCCGGCGGATTTTTCTCAAGCAATGCCGCAAACCGCAGGATCGATTTCCAACTTCGATTTAGTTTCTAGGCGGTAGGTGGTCGCCACGATAAGCGCCGTTCTGACCGTGGCGACAGACCCTTCTCATCCTGTCGGCCGGGCCACAGGCAGCCTCCTTGAATCCCGCGCCATCAGATATACTGCTGAACGAAGACATGAAGCACCGCTTGCCCACCGATTTTCTTCTCGGAACCACCGGTGCGGTTTATCACCGCGGAATCCGGGCGCAGGCTTATGCGATCCTCCTGCTGTTCTGCCTGATTTTCGCGTTGAGACCTGGCTTGAATGCCCGCGCCGCCGACAACACTGCGGCTCATCCTTCCCTGATTCTGATTTCCATTGACACCCTGCGTGCCGACCACTTGAGCGCTTACGGGTATTCCAAAATCCGCACGCCTGACATCGACTCTTTCGCGGATGGCGGAACGCTCTTCACCCAAGCTGAAACTCAGGTTCCGCTTACACTGCCTTCGCACACTTCATTGTTCACGTCCACCTACCCTTTTCAGAACCTCGTGGAAGAAAACGGCGAACGCGTTCCTGCCGGCGCCGTGACCCTCGCGTCCGTGTTGCATTCGCAAGGATACAAAACCGCCGCATTCATCGGCAGCGATTACCTGGACCGGCGTTATGGATTGGACCAGGGCTTTGATGATTACGATAGCCCATTCGGCGAGGAAGCCACCGGCGTGAGGAATCCGCTCGCGGCCAGCCTGCGGCGGGATGGCGCACTCGTTGTGCGTGCCGCGCGCCAGTGGCTCGACGCTCACCGCGGCCAGCCAGTGTTTGTGTTTGTCCACTTGTACGATCTGCACGTGCCCTACACGTTGCCGCCGGAAGTTGCGCAGAATCAGGGCATTTCGCGCTACGATGCGCAGATCCTCTACGTTGACCAGGTGCTGGGACGGTTCCGGCAGGAACTCGAACAGAGCGGATGGTGGGACAAATCGCTCATCATCATCTTCGGCGACCACGGCGAAGGCCTGGGCGATCATGGCGAGACCGACCACGGCTATTACATCTACGAAAGCACGCTGCACGTCCCGTTAATTCTGCATTGGCCTCGCATCAACCAAGGTCGAAACCAGAAATTGGAAACTGGAAACTCACAGTCACATTCGCAATTCCAATTTCCGGCTACGTACTCCGCGCCCGTCGGGCTGATCGACGTTGCTCCCACGATATTGGACTTTCTCCACGTGCCCGCTCCGGCTTCGTTCGAAGGCATCAGCCTGCTGGGCGCGCTGAAAGATTTGGAAAGCGTGCCTCGTGCCGTTTACAGCGAGAGCATCTACGCGCACGACGCTTTTGGTTGGGCGCCGCTGCGCGCCCTGCGCGTTGGAAAGTACAAATATATTCAGGCGCCCAAACCAGAACTTTATGATCTTGCCGCTGATCCCGGCGAGCGCTTGAATCTTCTTTCTAAAAACTCCGCCATGGCAGCGGAGCTCCAGAATGAATTGGCGGCCGTGGTTGAGCGCTATAAACCCCTCTTGCGCCCTGAGCCCTCCGCGCTTTCCCCCGAGACCCTGGCAGAACTGGAATCGCTTGGCTACCTGGCCGTGGCGCCTCGACTTGACGCCTCAGGTGCCCGGCAGAAAAATTCTTTGCCCGATCCCAAAGACCGCTTCCCGGAGTTTGAACTTTACCAAAACGCTTATTTGGACTTTACGGAGGGACGCGCCGCCGTCGCCATTCCCAAGCTGCAATTAATACTGAGATCCGACCCGCAAAATACTCTGGCGCGCTTTCATCTGGGCGAGTGCTATCTCCAAATGAAGAGGCCGCAGGATGCTTTGAGTGAATGGGCCACGGTTCTGAAGCTCGAACCGGATTACGCTCCCGCCGCCGAAGCTTTGGGAGACTACTGGCTCGAACGCGGGGACTACGAAAAGGCGCGCCGGCGGTTCCAGCAAGTCCTGGCGCTGTCACCCGGAAGTTTTACAGGCCATTTTCAATTGGCCACCGCCGATGAGCACTTGGGGTTGCTCGCCGAGGCACGCCAACATCTGGAAATGGCTTGCAAGATTGCACCTCACGACGAAAAATGCGGACAGAAGTAGTCCGCGTTATTCCGCCAAGTATTTAACCCCGGGCCGGCCGGTGACGATTCGGCCGATGTTCCAGCATTTTTCCCGGCGCTTTCTCAAGGCCGAAGCGACCAACGGCAAATTGCGGGGCGAAACGATCAAGAGCATGCCCAGGCCCATATTGAAAGTTCGCAGCATATCGTCAAGGGGCACTTTGCCGCGCTGCGCAATCAGATCAAAAATGGGGAGCACGGGCCAGCTTCCCAGGTGGACCTCCGCGCGCGTGCCGGGGGGCAAAATTCGCGGCATATTGTCAGTAATGCCGCCGCCGGTGATATGAACCAAACCCTTGAGCCAGCCGCGATCGAGGAGCGGCTTTATCACTGGCCAATAACAGCGGTGCGAAGCAAGCAGCACCTCGCCGAGCGGGTGCTTGAAACCCGCCGGCGACTTCGTCAAAGGCAATTTCTCCTGCTCCAGCAAAACCTTCCGCGCCAGCGAATAGCCGTTAGTGTGCAATCCGAGCGAAGGCAATCCGATAATCACGTCTCCCGCGCGAATCCGGCCGCCATCGATGATTCGCCCGCGCCGCACCCAGCCCACGATGCAGCCCGCCAAATCATATTCCCCGGCGGGATAAAAGCCCGGCATCTCTGCGGTCTCTCCGCCCACCAGTGCGCAACCCACTTGCCGGCAGGCGGCGGCCAGGCCCGCGACGATTTCCGTAACAACATTGGGAAGCATCTTGCCCGTGGCCAGGTAATCGAGGAAGAAAAGCGGGGCGGCGCCGTGCACGGCGATATCGTTGACGCAGTGGTTCACCAAATCCGCGCCCACGGTGTTGTGGCAATTGAGAGCGAAGGCAATTTTCAGTTTCGTGCCCACGCCATCAACGCTTGAAACCAGCACCGCGTCACGCGGCAATCCCTGCAAGGAGAAAAATCCCCCAAAGGCTCCAACTTCCCGCAGAACACGCGGGCTGAACGTGCTGCGCGCCAACTGCTTGATGCGGGCTTTGGCCTTGCTTGCGGCGTCAATGTCCACGCCGGCGTCACGATATCGCATAAGAACAGTGGCTAGTGGTTAGTGAAAGCCTGGAACCAACCACGAACCACCAGCCACTAACCACTGCACTCAAAACGTTTGGCCGGTTCTCGACCAACGCGTGTGAGTAATGAAATTCCAGGCGATGGAAGCGTCAAACTTCAGCCGGGCCGCTAGTGTGTCCGCCTGCCAGTCCTTGGGATCTGGGGCGTCGTACGACCAATAGACAAAGAGCGGTTCTCCCACTACGTTTTCGAGCGGAACGAATCCCCAAAAACGACTGTCCAGGGAATTGTCGCGGTTATCCCCCATCACAAACAGATAACCGGGCGGCACGTGCAAGCCGTCACTATGAATGAAGCTGGGCATCTTCCGCGCCCAGGCGGGATCGAGTCCTAAATAGGCGGGATAAGTTTCGACCAAGCTCAAGCTGGGAGGAAAATTGTCGCGCAAATCGTCGTGAAAAGGCTGGTCGGGAGATATGTACTGGACATAGGGTTCAAACAACGGTTTGCCGTTCAGGATGACGTGCTTGTCCTCAATCCTGATCACATCGCCTCCCACTCCAATCACCCGCTTCACAAACATCACCGAGGGATTGACGGGATAACGGAATGCCACGATGTCCTGACGGTGGACTTTCCTGAGCGGCGGCAGGCGCAGCGAGGTATAAGGCACGCGCGGACCGTAGAGCAGCTTATTGAGGAAGACGTGGTCCCCCACCAGGATTGTGGACTCCATCGAACCGGTGGGAATGACCGTGGCCTCAGCGACAAAAGTGCGGATGCACAGGACGGCCACCAGAACGATAAGCAGCGAGCGGACGGTTTCCCACACCGTTTCCTGGTGCTCGGGCTGAGCGGGCTTTTCTTCAGGGGGTGGATCGGAGGCTGCCAGCGGCTCGGGAACAGGCGGCGGCTCGGGCTTCAATTCCGGTGATTCCATTTGTTTCAATCCCGATTTCGTAAGGCGATGAGCGGCTCCTGAATCGTCGTGGGATACTCGGAGGTATAGCAGGCCATGCAGAAGCGACCCTGCGAATCCTCAACGGCGCGCCGCATCCCTTCAATGGAAAGGTAACCCAGCGTATCAGCGCCCAGGAACTCGCGAATCTGCTCCACCGAGTGCGTTGCCGCGATCAATTCCTTTCGCGTCGGCGTATCGACGCCGTAAAAACACGGAGACACGGTGGGCGGGCAACTGATCCGCACGTGCACTTCAGTAGCACCCGCTTCCCTTACGATGCGCACAATCTTGCGACTGGTTGTTCCGCGCACAATGGAATCATCCACCAGCACTACGCGCTTCCCTTCCAGCAGACTCCTTACGGGATTGAGCTTCAGCTTGACGCCGAAATCGCGAATGGCCTGGCTCGGTTCGATAAAGGTGCGGCCCACGTAATGATTGCGGATCAGGCCGACCTTGAAGGGAATACCGGAGGCCTCCGCAAACCCCGTGGCGGCGGGAACTCCCGAATCCGGGACGGGCACCACCACGTCAGCTTCCACCGGGTGCTCCTGCGCCAGGTAGCGGCCCAACATCTCGCGGCTTTTCTGAACCGAGCGGCCAAACACCACGCTGTCGGGACGCGAGAAGTAAACATGTTCGAAGATGCACTGAGCATGCGGCGCCGGCGGGGCAAATCGCAGCGAGGTGACGCCCCGGCTGTCAAGAATCACCATTTCACCCGGTTCGACATCGCGAATATAGCGCGCGTCAATCAAGTCGAAGGCGCACGTTTCCGACGCCAGCACGTATGCGCCATCAAGTTGCCCCAGGCTTAACGGGCGGAATCCTCGCGGGTCGCGAATGCCGTAGATCGCGTCCTTGAAGAGCATGACCAGGGAATAAGCGCCCACCACTTTGTCCAGGGCTTCGGCAACGGCTTCCGGAATCCCCGCTTGGCGCGAGCGAGCGAAGAAATGCAGGATGACTTCCGTATCGCTGGTGGTCTGGAAAATGTCGCCCCTCGACTCGAGCTCCCTGCGCACCGCCGAGGCGTTCACCAGGTTGCCATTGTGCGCCAGCGCCACCTGACCTTTGTTGCAACTCACCTTCAGCGGCTGGGCGTTTCGCAAGTCCGTGTCACCGGCAGTGGAATAGCGCGTGTGGCCGATGGCGTGCCGGCCGGGCAGACTCTCAATCACACTTTTGGGGAAAATTTCCTGAACGTGCCCCATGCCTTTCTGGCAAATCAGGTTTTCGCCGTCGGACGAGGCGATTCCGGCGCTCTCCTGGCCGCGGTGCTGCAAGGCATAAAGACCCAGATATGCAAGTTTCGCGGCTTCGGGGTGCCCGTATACCCCCAATACACCGCAATGATCGTGGAACTTATCGACTTCAAGATCGAAACTGGGGATGATTGGGGAAACCGGCTCCAATGGTCCTTCTCCAAATCGGAGTGGGCAGCAAGGACTTAGATGCGAAAAGTTAGCTGCACGACCATTCTGCGCTCATTCCATGGTCCGTGCAACTGGTTTCTGGGCAGTGTCCTAGCTTGAAATTTCGGCGTAGGGGCACCCCCTGCGGGTGCCCTCTCGGCATTGCCGAGCCGATGGGCAGGGACAAGCCCTGCCCGCACGTGCGGGCAAGTGCGTTGGAACTTCCCTGCACTTTACCAGTCATGGCAAGCCGCGGGTTTGGGGGGAGAAAAGGTGGCAGCGTTTTGGCGCCACCAGGCGCGCCAGTCATCAGCAGCGCGGTTGGATTCCTCGCGCGTGGGATTGGTGGAAAGCGTTTCCCGGTGGCCGCTCAGCCCTTCCAGCGCAAAGTTCGCCACCTGCTCCACCGGCGCCTCGGGATCGTTCAGTTCGGCGAGCAGCGCCGGAACTACTTCCTTAGTGCCCAGGTTCTTCAAGCCGAGAATCGCGTCCATGCGGTCCGTCATCCGAGTGGAGTGCAGGTTGTCATAAAGCGGCTGGAATGCCCGCGCGTCATGAAAGAATCCGAGTGCGCGCAGAATATCGCCGCGCATGGGCTCGTCACTTTTCGCGAGCATTTCCAAAAGCACGGGGATGAACGCTGAATTACCCTTCTCCGCCAGCACCACCAGAGCATAGGAGCGAAGTGGATCCTCGGTTCCATCCTTGCTTCCGGAATCCCGCCAAACGTCGCCTTCTTGAAACAATTTGAGAATCGCCTTCCACGAAGCAGACGTGTCCAGGCGTGCCAGCCCGTTCACGACCTCGCGGCGGTCCCAGCGATCGGGTCTTCCGGGGATCAACATGGTGACCAACTGATCAAGAAAAAAAGGCTGGGGCATGGAGGTGAGTACCGTCACGGCTTCAGCCGGATCGGGATCATCGGGATTGGCAATAGCGTCAAGATAGGGACGGAACGAAGCTTCAACCTGCGCGGGAGTGGAGGGCACAACTTGAATACTGAATTCGTCAATGGCCAGCGCAAAGGCTGCGGGCTTGTCCACGGGATTGCCAGTCTGCGGATCGATGGGAAGCAACGCCAGGCGCCGCTCCGCGCGCAAGTGGTAAGTGCCCGGAGCGGAAAATCGCGCCCACTGGTTGAGCAGCCAGCGCTCCGTGTGGTCTTTTCCTGGCGGCAACGTCACCGAACCGTAAACCGCAGTCCCCCGCGGGTTGCCGCACGGGCGTGGACCGGGGTCGGGCAGCCGCTTCCCCGCAGTGTTCTTCACTTGGAATTGCGGTTCCTGGGTGTAATCCGTAGCCAGACTGCGCGTAGGACT
>JASHTZ010000654.1 GCA_030040295.1 Terriglobia bacterium
TACCCTTGCTTTGCTTCCGATGTTTCTGCTTTACTAAACTTCGAGCATTAGCATTACAATTCATTTGAAATTCTGCGGTCGCCACAAGGTGACCGCTCAATGACCACGACCTTCTTATGCGACTTATCTTGCGGCGCGACGGGCCAAAGTCGGGAGCGGCGAAAATCCCTCATCAAAGTGGTCATACAGAGGGCGGAAGGAAACTCACTAGGCCTTTATCCACAAACTCTGTCCCGTGTTACATGGCTGTTCTTCCGAGTTTCGCTGTGCTGATTGTTGCGCTTTTCGGCCTCGCGTTCCCCATCCTGTATGCGCAGTCACCGGAAGAAGTTCTTACGGTCCAGGGATCGGCAGGAAGACCGGGCGGCCGCCTTGTGGCTTCCTGGCACTCCGAGCCTAAGACGTTAAATCCCGTCACGGCGGTTGACGTAGTTTCCAAGGAACTGATCAGCCTGCTGAACGCCGACTTGATCCACATCAACCTTGCCACTCAGCGCACGGAACCGGCGCTTACCAAGTCGTGGACGGTGAGCGGGGCGGGGAAGCATTACACTCTCGATCTCCGCCAGGGATTGAAATTCTCCGACGGGCATCCGTTCGACGCAGACGATGTGGTATTCAGCTTCAAGGTGTATCTCGATCCCAAGGTGCATTCCCCGCAGAGCGACCTTCTGGAAGTGGGGGGGAAACCAATTCAAGTCCAGAAGCTTGGGCCGTATCGAGTGGGATTCGACCTGGCATCGCCTTATGCCGCGGCGGAGCGAATCTTTGACGGCGTGGAGATTCTTCCGCGGCACCTCCTTGAAAAGCCTTATGAAGATGGAACCATTGACAAGGCGTGGGGCGTGTCTACCAGTCCCGCGGCGATTGCCGGGCTCGGACCTTACCGCCTGAAACAGTACGTTCCCGGTCAGCAGGTTCTCCTTGAGCGGAATCCCTACTATTGGAAAGTAGATTCGGCCGGGCACCGGCTTCCCTATCTCGACGAGCTCGCCTTTCTGATTGTCCCGACTGAGGACGCGGAAGTGATTCGTTTCCAATCGGGTGACTTGGACCTTTTGGAGAAAATCAGCGCGGAAAATTACGTATTGCTGGAGCGAGAGCAGAAGTCCCGCGATTACCGGCTCTACGACCTGGGGCCGGGGATGGAATACGACTTTCTATTTTTCAATCTCAATGACCTGAGCGCGAAGCACCTTCCGGAAGTGGCGAGCAAACAAGAGTGGTTTCGCCGCCGGGAATTCCGCCAGGCAGTGTCGCTGGCCATTGACCGCGAGGCAATCGTGCGGCTGGTTTACCGCGGTCGCGCCGCTCCCATTTGGACGCAAGTGACTCCGGGAAACAAGCTGTGGGTGGACGCAGCGCTTCCTCATCCGGCGCGTTCAGTGGAGAAAGCCCTGGAGCTGCTGCGTTCGGCAGGATTTACGCGCAGCGCCGATGGAACTCTGACCGACTCGCACGGCGCGCCTGTCGAGTTCTCGATTCTGACCAACCCCAGCAACGTCCAGCGCAGCAAAATGGCCACGCTCATTCAAGACGATTTGGGTCAGCTCGGGATGCGCGTAAATTTGGTGTCCATGGAGTTCCAGGCGCTGATGGCGCGTGTGTTCGATTCCTATGATTATGACGCAACACTTTTGGGCCTGGTGAGTGGCGACGCCGACCCCAACCCGGAGATCAACGTTTGGACGTCCACGGGCGGCACTCACGTGTGGGCGCTTGCGGAGGCTCATCCCCTCGCGCCGTGGCAGGCGGAACTCGACCGCCTGATGGATGCGCAGACGGCCATGCTCGAATTCGCCAACCGCAAGGCTGCCTACGACCGTGTGCAGCAGATCGTGGAGGAGGAAGACCCGGTTATTTGCCTGGTCAGCCCCAACGTGCTGGCCGCAACAAAAAACGGGCTGGAAGGGTTGCAACCATCCGTGATGCGCAATTATTTGTTGTGGAACACCGAGCGATTGTATTGGAAGTAGTCTGTCGTGGCATGGCCATCCTGGCCATGCGCACGGGCAGGATGCCCGTGCCACGGAGCGCTCGTGCCCAAGGTTACTTCAAAACCCACCGCAGAAGGTTTCGCCTCGAATGCGCGGCTGGTTCGAGATTGTCTGAACGGCCGGGAAGATGCATGGCGAGCGTTGATCGACCGTTTCAAGAACCTGATTTTTTCGATCCCCCTGAAGTACGGCATTGCGGCGGAAGACGCAGCGGAGATTTTTCAGTCGGTGTGCCTCAGCCTGCTTTCGGAGCTCGACAAGATTCGCGATCCGCAGGCGCTGCCCGCGTGGCTGATTCAGGTGACGGTACGGCGATGCGCAAATTGGCTCCGGGAGCAGCGGCAATTTCTCGGTACGGAGGAGGAAGAATTTGAGTCGCACCTGGATCAGAAATCGCGGGAACTTTCTGCGAGCCAAGTACGCGAAATCGAACTCGAGCAGGTGCTCCGCGAGGCGCAGGATGGACTTTCGCCGCAGTGCCGGCGGCTGATTGAGATGCTGTTTTACGAATCGCCGGCACGGCCCTATGAAGAAGTCGCCGCGGAGTTGGGATTGGCCACGGGGTCGATTGGATTTACGCGACAGAAGTGCCTGGAATATTTGCGCAAGAATCTGGAGCGAGCAGGATTCCTGAGGCGGTAATTTGTTCTATACAGAGCGACATAGACCGCCGCTACAGCCAAATACGCAAACACTTATGTCGTTCCGTATAGCGTGGCCATCCTGGCCATGCGCACGGTTTGGAAGCCCATGCCACGGCGGGTGGGGCCACGCGCTACAGTTGACCTGATGCCTGCAAAACCCCTCAGTCCGGAAAAAATTATCGAGCAATTGGCGGCGCTCCCTGACGATGCGGCGCGGGGGAAGTATCTCACCCGGCATCGGCGCCAGCTTACGCTGGAATTGGTGGCGCAGTTGGACGACACGGTGAGCGGGCTTTTGCGCAAGGATTTGGCGCAGGCGCAGGCGCTGGCGGACGCAGCGATGGCCATCGCCAGGAAGCTCAAGGATAAGGAAGCGGCGGCGCATGCCCATCGCGCCAAAGCGAATACGCTCTGGTTTGCGGGGGAGAACCAAAAGGCGGCGGACCTCCACACGCAGGCCGTCCAGCTTTTTGCTGAGGCAGGGAATTCCAACCAGGAGGCGCGCACCCTGAGCGTCTCGATTCAGCCGCTGATTTTGCTGGGGGATTACGACCGCGCGCTGGCTGCGGCAGATCGCGCTCGCGAAATCTTCACGGCGGCGGGTGACGACCTTCGCTTGGCACGGCTGGACATCAACGTCGGAAACATCTTCCACCGCCAGGACCGCTTTCGCGAGGCGCTGGAGTGCTATCAGCGCACGCTGAAGCAATTGATGCCGGATAAGGACGTTGAAGGCATCATCGCCGCGCTGCACAACATTGCCGTCTGCCTGATTACGCTGAATGAATACAGGGAAGCGTTGAGCGCTTACGAGCAGGCACGGCAATTCTGCCTGGCGCAAAACCTGCCACGCGCTGTCGTGCAGGCGGATTACAACATCGCTTACCTGTACTACTTCCGCGGGGAATACGGCCGCGCCATTGAAATGCTGCGCGCCGTGCGCGAAGACAGCGAGCGTGTCGGGGATCATTACCACACGGCCCTGTGCCTTCTCGACCTTTCGGAAATCTATCTGGAACTCAACATGAGCCAGGAAGCGCGCGATATGGCCCAGGAGGCTTCTGCGCGCTTCGAGAAGCTCGGCATGGGATACGAAGGGGCCAAGGCGCTGTGCAACACAGCGATCGCCCACAGCCAGGAGAATAAGGGTTTCCGTGCGCTCGACCTGTTCGCGAAGGCGCGCGAACTATTTGTGAAGGAGAAAAACCAGGTTTGGCCGGCGCTGATTGATCTCTACCGCGGCTGGGTTCTGTACCAGGAGGGGCGACTGTTCGAGGCGCGACGCTACGGACTCGCGGCGCTCGAGTTCTTCCAGACCTCACCGCTGCCGGGTCGCGCGCTGCTCTGCCGGTTGCTGATGGTGCGACTTTCTCTAAAAGCGGGTGACGCCCCGGCGGCGCGCGAGGAGTGCCACGCTGCACTCGCCGGCCTGACAGGCAGAGAAGCACCCATTCTTGTTTACCAGGCGCACCTGGTGATGGGAGAGATCGAAGAGAGCCGCGGCGACATCAACGCTGCAGAACACCATTATCTGGTCGCGAAGCACCTGCTGGAAACGCTGCGCGGGCGCGTTCACGGCGAAGAGCTTAAGATTTCATTTATGAAGAACCGCGCGGAGGCATATGAGAATCTCATCAATCTGTGCCTTGCGCGCGGAACCACCACCGATGCTCAGAAGCAGGCGTGGTCGTACATGGAGCAGGCGAAATCGCGCAGCCTGCTCGATTCGGTTTCGCGCCAGGTGAGTCCGGCGCAGGTCGAAGACATGAGCAAGAGCCACCTGGTGCAGCAAATTCGCGGTCTGCGCGAGCAGCTCAATTGGTATTACCGCCGCATCGAAGCCGAACAGCTCGGCCAGGAGCCCGCTTCCGAAAAGCGTTTGATGGAATTGCGCGACCGCGCGGAGCAAAGTGAGAAAGAATTCCTGCGCGTGCTTCGCGAGCTTCCAGCCGCGGATGCCGAGGCCGCGGGAATCCCCCCCACGGAACCGGAGCCACTCGAAGCGCTGCGCGAAATTCTGGGACCCGATGTGACGCTAGTTGAATATTTCCGGGTTCGCGACCGCATTCTGGCCGCGATCCTGACGCACCAGGGGCTGGAGGTTCAGCCTGTAACGCTCGCTCCACGCGTCGCCCAGAGCCTGCGCATGCTCCGGTTCCAGCTATCCAAATTCCGCCTGGGACCGGAGTATGTGGGTCAATTCCAGGCGCCGCTGCTGGAAGCCACGCGAGCGCACTTGAAGGAGCTTTACGATGAGTTGATCCTGCCCATTCGCCCGCGCCTTGCGGGGCAGCACCTGGTGCTGGCGCCGCACGAGTCGCTGCACTACGTTCCCTTCCACGCACTTTATGACGGTAGCCAGTATCTGCTCGACTCCTTCACCATTTCCTATGCGCCCAGTGCGAGCATTTATGCCAAGTGCCACCGCAAGCAAGTGGACCCGGGCACGGGCGCGCTGATTCTGGGTGTGCCGAGCGCGCAGACCCCTTCAATTTATGAGGAGCTTCAATCCGTCGCTATGATATTGCCCAAGGCCGAGCTTTTCGTCGGACCTGACGCCAGCAAAAAGGTTTTGAGCGAGAAGGGCGCGAACTGCCGGTCGATTCACATCGCGACGCACGGATTTTTCCGGCCGGATAATCCCATGTTTTCCGGGGTTCGTTTGGGCGACACATTTCTGACTCTGTATGATCTTTACAGCCTGCACTTGCCGGTGGATTTAATTACGCTTAGCGGCTGCTCAACGGGGTTGAACGTGGTGGCCGCAGGTGACGAATTAATGGGCTTGGTGCGAGGCCTGCTGACGGCGGGCGCGCGGACGCTGCTCCTTACGCTTTGGGATGTCAATGACAGCAGCACGGCGCAATTTATGAAGGCGTTCTACGGGAAAGGCGCCGACCTCCCCAGCCGGGCGGCAGCCCTTCGCGAGGCCATGTGGGAATTGCGCGAGCGGTACCCCCATCCCTACTATTGGGCCCCATTTGTGTTGGTAGGAAAGGTATTTGCGGGTTAGATGAAAAACTTTTCACTTCCCTATATTTTTTGATCAAAATTCTGCTCCTTATTACCGAACGAGAAAAAGCACAACCAGAAGGACCTTGAAGCCGGAACGGTATTAAGGGCTAGTAATAATGAGGGAGGACATGAAGCATTACTCTTCTGAAAAATGGGCTGATTATTCGCGGGGAACCACCGGCAAGCGGGAGGCATCGCAAATGAAGCGGCACCTGGAAGCGGGCTGCAAAAAATGCCGCCAGGCGTCGGAGATGTGGTTCGCCGTCCAGAAACTGGCGCAGAAGGAGGCGAGTTATAAGCCTCCAGAAAACGCCGTACGGGTTGCAAAGAGCTATTTCGCCGCCTCGCGCTTGGAGGACAAACCGTCTGTGGTGACCCAGATCGCACGGCTGATTTTCGATTCCTTGCGGCAGCCGCAGCTTGAGGGCGTTCGGTCCGCGAGCGCGGCGCCCCGGCATTATGTCTACCAGGCGGGCTCGGTGCTGGTGGATGTCTGGCTGGAGCGGGCAAGCAGTTCAATACCCCTGAGTCTGACCGGGCAAGTTCTCGAGAAATCGAAGGCTAGCCAGGTAGTTATGGATATGGACGTCAGGTTGCACATGGGCGATGCGGAAATCGCTTCAACAAAGACGAACCAGTTTGGTGAATTTCATTTGGAGATTCCGCATTCCGCCGGCAGCGATGTGCAGTTGACGTTTGGCGCGGAGCCGAGGATCGCGGTGCTTATTCCCATGGGCTTAATTGGTGACACGCCGGACACCGAAACCTATTGACGCCAGCGTCACCTGACTTTGGTTCTGGTTAAAGTACGAGTTAAAGTACACCCGTACTATGGCACCGAAAAAATAACGGACGTAAGTTTACGGCGTGGACGTTGAAGGGTCAGGCCGGGAGATTTAAAGCAAGGCCAGGGCAGGGCTGAAAGCAATTTAAAAAGAAAGGTGAGTATTTGAGGTTCAAATCTATGAAGCAGCGCTTAGTTCTTTTAGCGGTCGTCATGTCAGTTTTCCTGGCGGGCAAGCCTGCCGCGGCACAAAACGTGATCGCACGCGATAGCGGGGGCTTGCTGGGAATTCAGAAAAGCTGTGCCAAAGCGGGCTGC
>JASHTZ010000655.1 GCA_030040295.1 Terriglobia bacterium
GGCCGGCGAGTGGCGGAGTTTCAGGGCGTGGCCAAGAGCTACGGATCGAAGCAGGTGTTCCGCGATGTAAATCTTACTATTGACCGAGGCGATCGTGTGGCGCTGGTGGGCGTGAACGGCGCAGGAAAATCGACCTTAATTAAGATGCTCGCCGGCATCGAACCGCTGAGCGCCGGGGAATTCAAACTTGGCCACAACGTCGAGTCGGATTACTTTGCCCAGGACCAGTACAAGGCGCTCGATCCGGAGGCGCGGTTGCTCGATGACTTGACGCGCGCCGCGCCCATGGCCCTGAGTACGCAGACGGAGTTGCGCAGCCTGCTGGGTTGCTTCCTGTTTACCGAAGACGACGTCTTCAAGCGCATCCGCGTGCTTTCCGGGGGCGAGCGTAATCGCTATGCGCTGGCACGGATGCTCCTGCGGCCGTCCAATTTTCTTCTGCTCGATGAACCCACCAATCACCTCGACCTGCGCGCCAAGGACGTTCTGCTGGAAGCGCTGGAAAGCTACTCCGGCACGGTGGTGTTTGTCTCTCACGACCGCTACTTCATCGACAAATTGGCTACGCGCGTTTTCGAAATTGGCGGGGGCGAGGTGAACGTCTTTCCCGGCAACTATGAAGATTATCTATGGCGCAAGGAGGGGAAGCAAATCAACCTCACCCTGCCCGGCACGAGCGATCTGGCGGCGGAACGCGCAGTGGAAAATGACGTCCATCGAGAATCGCGCGAGGAAACCAAGAGGGAAGTCGTGGCCGTTTCCAAGACGAAGCGCCTTAATCCCCTGCGCCTTCGTCAGATGAAGGATCGTTGCCGTGAGATTGAGGAGCAGGTGGCTCGCCGCGAAGCTGAAATCGAAGGCTATGGTCAGGAGTCGGCGCACTTCAAAAGCGCCGAGGAGAGTGTGCGACTCGCCAAACTGATCGAAGAGGAGCGCGAGGAAATCGCCGGATTAATGCGCGAGTGGGAAGAGACTGCCAAAGTTGTTGAGGAGCAGGAAGCCGAATCGGGTTCGGGACCGGGTGATCAAGAGTCGTAATTTGACGGCTGCGATGTGTTTGGTTCATTTCGGATCGCGCTTTGTTCCAGAGCTCCCGATCCGGCGTTGCACTTACAATCCCGCACAGAATCGAGTTCAGGCGGAGTGCTATAATCTCCAGAAGAGCTCCCCCGTGGGACAAGGCTCGCGTTCAAGATTGAATTCATGGCCGACCCATCTCCATCCCTATACGCCTTTCCGCAATATTCCCAAGTTACCCCGCGCCGCTTCTGGCCAATAGCGACACTGATTCTTCTTGCGCTCAATTTCATCATCTTCGGCCTGGAGATTCGAGCGGGGGGATTTAATGATACGCAAGTTCTCCTGAACCTCGGTGCTTCTTACGGACCCTACATGCGGCGAGGTGAATACTGGCGTTTGGTCATGCCAATCTTTCTGCATGGCGGCTGGTCTCACATTCTGGGGAACAGCTTTGTACTCTTCGTCCTGGGACCCATTTTAGAGAGAGTCTACCGCTACGGACGTTACACCACCATCTATGTTGCATCTGGCGTGGGCGGCGCGCTCCTTTCGTCCACCGCTTCGAGAAATATCTCGGTGGGGGCTTCCGGTGCGGTGATGGGAATTGCGGGGGCGATACTCGTCGCCGGGTACGTTCATCGCGAACTAATTCCCCGGCGCTGGGCTCGCGCGTTGGGTGTGCGGATCCTTCCCTTTATTTTGGTCGTTCTCGTCTCGGGGCTCAAGACAACCGGCGTGGACAACTGGGGCCACTTGGGGGGACTGGCCACGGGCGCTCTCCTCGCAGTCGTCATTCGACCTCCGCAGCCTGACCTCACGCCGGCTGCATTTTCCGAGCCTCCCTCACAAGCCATCGTGATCTTGCCGGTGGCTGTCGTGATTCTTGCCATGGCAGCCACAGCTTGCCACTACCGGACGATGCGGACCATGGACCGGTTGCTGGCAGAAGGCGAACGATTCGAATCCACTCGCCAATACGACCGCGAGTTACAGAGTTTCCAGCAAGCCCTGAAGCTGGCTCCGCGCGAAGAAGAACCACACGAAGAATTGGGGAACTATTACCTTTCGCAGAAGCAATACGACCGGGCTATTGGTGAATTTCAAGAAGCCGCCCGCCTCACCGAAGGGGATGAGCATTCCCGGCTGGGTCTCGCTTTGGCCTACCAGTTGAAAGGTGATCCCCAGAAGGCGCAGAGGATTTTTGAAGATGTACTCGGAAAATATCCCCAAACTGCCGAGGGGCGCGAATTGATGGCCGCAAACGAGGTGATGCTGGCGGATATGTATGCCCAGCAAAAATTCTATGCGAATGCCATCAAATCCTACCGGCAGGCTCTGGGCATTTCGCCGGATCTGGCCGTGGCGCACAACAACTTGGCCTGGCTTTATGCCACTTGCGACGATCAGAATTTTCGCGACCCCAAGGCCGCACTAACCCATGCGGAACGCGCGGTGGAACTTTCGCAATGGAAAGAAGGAGAATTTATCGACACCCTGGCGGAAGCATACTACGCGAATGGAGATTTTCAGCAAGCCGTGGAAGTTCAAAAGAAAGCGCTGGCCCTTCTGCCCGATAACCCAGAACTGCTGGAGCACATGGCTCGCTTTCGGAAGGCCGCGGAAATTTGAGCAAGAGGCGGTGGTTTCGATCGCTTCCTAAATCCTCGTTGGCCGTTCATCCCTTAGAGAGACGCTGATTTTCTTGGCCCCCGCATTTTGGCGGTGACGCGCGGGCGGGCCTGGCAGCGAGGACAAAAATGGCTGCTGCGCCCGGCAATGACGATGCGCCGGATGGCCTGGCCGCAGCGGCGGCAAGGTTCGCCGGTGTGCTGATAGACGCGCAATTTCTTGAGAAATGCTCCGGGCCTCCCTTCCAGGTTGCGATAATCACTGAACGTTGTGCCGCCCAAATCTACCGCACGCCCAAGCACCTTGCGAATGGCTCTAAAAAGATGGCGAGCCTTGTCCGCCGAGACGCGGCCGGGCTGGGAGAGAGGATGGATGCGCGCTTCGAACAATGCTTCATCGGCGTAAATGTTTCCGAGCCCCGAAACCAGGTTCTGGTTCATCAGCCAACTCTTGATTGCGCCCTTGCGGCCGCGCATCGCTACGAGGAATTCATCTTCAGTAACGCGCTGCGCATCGGGGCCAAGTGCGCCGAAAACTTCTTCCAATTCCTGCCCGGTCAGAGATCGCAACCTGCCGAAGCGCCGGATATCGCGGAACCGCAGCTCCTCGCGTCCATCGTCCAGGGCCATGATGACGTGGGTATGCGGTTCGATGGGCGCTTCACGCGTGGCAACAGTAAGCTGACCGGTCATTCCCAAGCGCACTAAAAGAAAGCGCGGTGCTGAGCCTTGTTCTGGCGACAATTCCACGGCGATCGCCTTGCCCTTGCGCGAAACGTTGGTCAGCGTTCGGCCCGCGAGCGTGGACACAAATTCCTCCGGCGAGCCTCCGATCACCGAAGCGTGGCGGACCTCCACCGCCGCGATGCGGCGTCCGAGCGCGCGTTGCCGCAGGCCCTGGGCCACGGTTTCAACTTCCGGCAGCTCTGGCATGGGTGATGGGTGGTTGCTTTTGCGTGATATCGGAATTCAGGGAAATGTTTTTCTGTGGGCGACGCTTTTGAGATGCCCGAAGAATCGCTGATCGCCAATCGCCATCACAAAATTTCAAACTCGTTCAAATTACACTCCCACTTTGATGTCACCACCTTCAACCTGCACAGGATAGGTGGCCAGTCTGATTGAGCTCATCCCCACTTTTTCGCCCGTGCAGACGTTGTACTCCCACATGTGCCAAGGGCAAGTGACGGTTTCACCTTCCAGCATGCCTTCGCCAAGAGGTCCGCCTTGGTGAAGACAGGTGTTGTCCGTAGCGTAAATTTTCCCCGCAACGTTGTATAGGGCGATGGACTTGCCGTTTGCCTCAACCGTCATCGCCGTTCCCGGCTGCAAGTCTGAAAGGCTCGCAACCTTCACAAAGTTTGGCATGAGATCTCCTCAGAAGTTGACAGCCGGGAGCCCACAAACCTCCTCAGGCCTGGGGCTGTAAGCTGTGGAATGTTTTCTTGCGAATGAACGCAGGAAAGGTCGGCCTAGCCGAGCTGAACGAGTTCCGGCGTTCCTGCCTTTCCAATGTGAATGGACCGTTTGAACTCGTCGATCATGCTGGAATCAAGGCGAACATCCGTGGGCCGCTTTCCCAGTGACATGCCGTCAATCTTCTCCTGCAACCTGAGAAGAGCGTAGAAGAGGTTTTCCGGGCGCGGCGGGCAACCGACGACGTAGACGTCCACGGGTACGATTTTATCCACACCCTGCAAAACGGCATAGGTGTTGAACGGTCCCCCCACGCTGGAGCACGCTCCCATGGAGATGCACCACTTCGGGTCGGGCATTTGTTCCCAAATGCGTTTGACCACCGGCGCCATCTTCAGCGTCACGGTTCCGGCTACGATCATCAAGTCCGCCTGGCGAGGGCTGGGGCGAAACACCTCCGCACCGAAGCGCGCCATGTCAAAACGCGATGTGGTGGAAGCGATCATTTCTATCGCGCAACAGGCCAAGCCAAACGTCAGCGGCCAGAGGGAAGACTTGCGTGCCCAATTGAATACATAATCGACGGAGGTGATGATGAAGTTCTTTTCGAATCGGTTTTCGATAAAGCCCATTTCCCGCCCCTTATTTCCGAATGCCCAACGGGTTGATTAGTGATGGCCGAGCACAGACATATTATACCTGTCCGCCCCAGGCGTTTCGAAATATTTCCTGCGTTATGATCCAGTTCCTTATCGGCTGGGTATTTCGCTGCGGACGCGCGCGGCGCCGGCCTTGTCCCCCGCGGCGTCAAGCGCGCCGGCCTCTGCTACATAGGCCTGCTTGTAGTCCGGATCGGTGTCGCGCGCGGAGTGAAATTGCGCCGCGGCATCTACCGGCTTCCCCAGCTTGATGAAGCAGGAGCCCAGGAAGAATCTCGCGCCTACGTCCAGAGGGTTGGCACGGACTGCCTGCTGGAAATAAGACGCCGCTTGCGAGTAATCACCTCGCGGGAAATAAAATGCACCCAAGACATCGTAGCCCGAACTGAAGCGAGGGGTCAGATTCACCGCCTTGTGGAAATACGCAAGCGCCTCGTCGGGGCGTCCTTCGAGGGCAGCGATCTGGCCAAGGCCAATCCAGCAGTCGTAGGTGACGGTGGTCAAATTCACGAATGCCACCTGGTTAAGCTGGATGGCCGTCCGGTATTCCTGCGCAGCCGCGGCCAAATTCCTGTCGCGATATTGCAGATCGAGCGCGCGATGAACGTGCACCAGAGCGGATTTGGGCTCTGCACTATACGAATAGTTCCACAAGGTGTCGTTCGTGCGCCAGCGCGGAACGGCGCGCAAATCCTGTACGCTGAAGAGGACCAGCGCCAGCCCAAGCGCGGGAACCAGGACGCGCTCAGGATGGCGGGCGCGGAAATAATTTGGAATCTTGTTAAGGGCAAGCGATGCGACCACAAGAGAGAGCCCCATGGAGGGCAAAAACGAGAACCGATCGGCAATAAGCGGATAACTGAGCTGCCGCACATCCAGGCAAGGCAGCAATGTTACCGGCCACCAGAGAATCAGGAAGGCCAGCGGGCGATCGTACTTACGAAAGACGACGGTGAAAACGAGAGCCAGGAGCGTGATCCAGGGCCAGGGCGAGCGGACGCTCGCGGCGAGATCGAAGTTGCGAAAATCATTGAGTTCCACCGGCCAGAAAAAAAGCTTGGTGTGCTGCCCCAGCAGCGCTATTGCGGCGACAATCACGCGCGGGGGGACCTTCCACAGGTTCGGCGCGTGCGATAGATGTCCCAGCACAGCAACCCGGATGCGAAGATAGACCGCCACTGCCGCAAAATAAGGAATCCAGCGAAGGCCCTTCCGCCACCAGCCGTCTTCGTCCTTCATGACGAACCAGTAGACCAGCAGCAGCAAGGGCAGGCTGACCCCCATCTCTTTAAAGAAGAGCGATGTGAAATAAGCCGCAGCTCCCAGGGCGTGCCATGCCCATCGCTTCCCAGGGGTTTTCTCCGCTCGAAGAAAAATGATGAAGGCCAGCACGTAGAAAAGTCCACAGCCGCAGTCAGGGACGCAGGAAACCCAACATACCGGCTCCACGTGCTGCGGATGCAGGGCCCAAATCAGCGCGCCGGCAAAGGCAGTGAGATGGTTCGGCAACAGGTCGCGCCCCAGCCGGTAGACCAATAATGCCGTGATGACGTAGAAGACCAGTTGATAGAGATGAAACGCCGCAGTGTTTGCTCCTGCCACCTGCCACACGAGCCAATGAGAAAAAATGTGAAGCGGGCGGTAGAAATTCGTTTCCGCTGCATGTCCCTCAAAGGACCAGACTGAGCCGGTAAAAATGCGCCGCCAAAGGTGAGGATTGCGCAGGAAGGGGTTTTCAAGAACCTGCTTTCCGTCGTCGTAAACGAAGCCGTTGCCCAGAGTGCCGCCAAAAGCTGCCACCGTGCACAAAACGAGCAGCCACTTCGAAACTGCGGAATGGTCTTTCAGCAAGTTGTCACAGCGCTCCAGCAAGGCCAGCCTCCACGAGTTCAATCCGTCACGTCCCGGATTTGCTTCAGATTCCTTAATGTTTGCTCACGAGCGAGCGAACGCGCGTTGCCTCGGCAGAATCCCCGGCGGCATCGAGTGCTCGCGCTTCGGCTCCATAGGCTTCAATATAAGTCGGATCGACCTGGCGCGCGGCATGAAATTGTGCGGCGGCCTCGCGCGGATTACCCAGCTTCATCTCGCAAGTGCCCAGAAAAAATCTGGACTCCACATCCTGAGGGTCGAGTTTCACGGCAATTGTAAAATATTCCGCTGACCGCTTGTAGTCGCCCTGGGGAAAATAAACTGCTCCCAGGGCCTTGAACGCGGGACTGTGGTCGGGTGAGATTTCAATGGCCTTTTTGTAATCGCTGACGGCCTCCGCGATGCTGGCGCGCTGAAGGGCAACCTGCCCCAGCCCAAGATAGCACTCGTAAGCGATGCCGGCGAGAGGCTTCGCGCTCTCCCGATTCAGACGCAGGGCAGTTTGGTACTCGGCCTCCGCGCCCTTCATATTCCCGTCGCGCGTGCGGAGGAGCGTTCCCTGGAAGAGGTGGACGAGGGCAGAATTCGGGGACGCGCGAAGCGAGTAATCCCACAGAGCCACGTTGTCTCCCCAGGTAGGAACCAGGCGGACGTCGTCGGCTGCGAAGACAATGGATGTGATTACGACCACACCCACGAGCGCCGGAGCGAGTTTCGAAATCGGGATTTTTCGCGGCACAACCTGTAACAGTAAATGGGCCACCGCCAGCGCCGCCCCCACCGAAGGCAGATATGAAAATCGGTCTGCCACCGGGAAGCTTACCAAGCGGAAGTCGAGGCACGGCAGGAGTGTTATCAGCCACCAACTGACCAGAAATCCCAATTGGGGGTCACGGCGGCGGAGCAACAAGGCGATGAGAATGCCCAGAAGCGCCAGCCACGGCCACGGCGAATGCAAACTCGCGTGAAGGTCGAAAACGCGGAACGCACTCATTCGCGCAGGCCAAAGGAAAAGCCTGGCGTGCTGGCCGAGCAGGCCCAGAGCCGCGGCAAGCATCTCGCGCGAAACCTGGAAGGTATGCGAAGGTTGCGAAAGACCTCCCAGGAAAGTGATGCGCAGGGTCAAATAGACACCGAGCGCAGCAGCAAAGGGCAGCCAACGAATCGCCTTCTGCTTCCAGTTCGAAGTGCCTGGACGAAAAAACCAGTAAGCAAGCACCACCAGGGGCAGCGCGACCGCGGATTCCTTGAAAAGCAGGGCGGGGAAGTAAGCGAGCGCTGCCCATGCGTAATCCCTCCACGAGCCACGATTGGATTTTTCGGCGCGAAGAAACAGAAGGAACCCAAGAATTGCAAAGCACGCCGCGCCCGTATCCGGCAATGCGGAAACCCACGCGACGGTTTCAACGTGCTGAGGGTGCAAAGCCCAAAGCAAGGCGCCACCCAAGGCCGCCAGATCGTTGCTGAGCAATTCCCGTCCGATCTCGAACACCAGCCAGGTTGTCGCAGCGCACAACAAAAGCTGGAAGAGATGAAATACCGCGGGGTTGGCTCCGTTGAGGCGATACAAAACCCAGTAGATCACGAATTGTAAAGGGCGATAGAAATTGTCGTGCTCGCCCGCGCCGCGAAACGACCAGACGGATCCGATAAAAATCCGCCGCCAGAGGGCCGCGTTGGTGATGAACGGATTCTCCAGAATCTGCGGGATGTCATCAAAAACAAACTTGCAGGAAAGCGTTCCTGCATAGACGGCGAAGGTGAGCAAGGCGAGCAGTCCGCCCGTCCAGCGCGTGTGATTGGCCACCCACGTCTTGCATCGCTCCAACAAATGTCACCTCTTCGACTCGGACTTTGCGTCAGACACCAAGGCATTCAATTGCTGCCGGGCCGTCATGCTCTCCGGATGGTATTGGATCTCCAGGTTCAGCTCGGCCTTGGCGGCGGGAAGGTCATTCAGGTCGCGTTGAACCATGGCCAGTGCGAAATGATATCCCGGAGCGGTGGGACGGATTTGAATCGCGCGTTGCAAGTACGGAACCGCTTCTTCGGCGCGCCCTTGCCGCCAGATGCTCAGCCCCAGGTACAGATACTGGTCGGAATCTGTGGTATTGATGGCGATCGCCCGCCTCAAATATTGCTCAGCTTCCGGCAATTTGCCGATTTTGTAGTAAGTGTATCCCAGGTTGTAGTTAGAGAGCCAGAATCCCGGCTCGCGCGCCAAAACTTCCGAATAAAGTGTGATGGCGTCACCGGGGTCTCCTGCATCCATCAGCGCCGCTCCCAAATCGTTGCAGACCAAATTATCGTGCGGGGCAATGGAGAAAGCCCTTTGATAGAGGGCCAGATCGCTGGACCAAAATCTTTGCTGGCTCAAGGTTCCGCCGAAGTAAGCCAGAGCAATCAGGGCCAGGCCGCCCATTTGAATCGCCTCGGCGTTTGTGCCCCAATGTTGTGCGGCTTGCGCGAGCGCAAGGGAAACCAGCAGCGCGAAGCCGACAGAGGGGAAATACAAATAACGGTCATGGGCAATATCCCCTTCGGCATAGGCGCGCAGCCAGAGCACGGGAAGAACGGGAAGCACCATCCAGCAGCAGGCAAATAGCGCCAGGCGCGCGTTTTCGATGCGGCGAATGACCAATCCCAGCACTACTACGGACGCCAGCAACAGAGTCGCAGGAACCAGGAAAGCTGCGGACGCCGCACGCTGAACGTAAGGCAGGCCGTAAAGCCCGCTGAATCCCACCGGGACCAGAAGGTGGCGCACGTAAAGCCAGAGAATGGAAGGCTCGGTCAAGGCCATGCTTGCGAGCGAGAGGGGAGTAACGGTGTGCGAAAATCCGCGCAACACTAACGCGCGCAGCGGCAAATAGAAAATGGTCAGCGCCAGAAATCCCAGAGACTGCTTCAGGGCGAAGACGAATCGCGAGATTTCGCTTCGGCACTCGGCGTAAAGCCACACGTAAACAAACACCAGCGGCCCCAATACAATGGCGGTTTCCTTTTCGAGCAGGCCGAGCACGAACAGCGCAAGCGACGCGCCCATCCATCCCCATCGATGAGCTTCGCGGAACCGCAAGAACGCCAGAAAACTGCCGATCGCAAAGACTGTCATCAGCGGGTCGGTTACTCCGGAAACCCATGCGATGCTTTCGATATGAATCGGGTGAAGGGCAAAAAGCGTCGCAGCGGTGAAGGCGATGGATCTGCTGGCAGTCAAGCGCAGGACCAATGCAAAAACCAGATACGTGGCGGCAACGTGGCAGAGGATGCTCGTCAGGTGCCAGCCTTTAGGGTCCAACCCAAACAAGGCGTGGTTCAACCGGAACCAGAGAAGAAAAAGCGGCCGGTAATAATTACCCTGAACATTCGGGTAGAGCTCCGCCCAGGCGTGGGAGGTGAAGTACTTGGGCAAGTAATGCCAGGCGTGAATGGCGGGATTCTCAATGATCTGCGGTTTGTCGTCGTAGACGAAGGGGTAGCCGAGTGACGGAACGTAGGCGAGAAAGGCCAGGGCACAGGCCATCGCCTCAGCAACGCCGCGTCGCGCCATCCATCCGAAGAGGTTTGAGTTTCCGGGCGAGCCTTCTGCCGGCATGATTTGCCCACTCTCAAAATGGGAATTTTGCGCATCCATCATGAGCAGATGCGAGGACAAAACGCAATAGAACGAAGGTAGGGGTTCAGGGTTTCACGCCCGCCACCAGCAGGGCGCCTTCCGCCTTGAAGCGCCTCATTTGGGCGGCATCGCGAAACCATCGGCCGGTGTAGACCTCGGGAGTGGGCGAGAGGTCGGGAATGCGGCGATGCTGAACGTTTCGGAAGCCGGCGTTCACAAAGAGGCCCTGCCATTCTGCGGCGGAAAGCAGGTGGGCGGGAGTTTTGTAATGAGCGCCCCACTGATGG
>JASHTZ010000656.1 GCA_030040295.1 Terriglobia bacterium
TGGACCAGAACGGCGGACCAAATTCTGGCCAGCATCGCTCGCTTCGCCCAGCGGACATCTATGATCCAACCATCTCGACTTACGTCACGAACCACTGGGACAGGAGACTAGGGGCCGCTTCTCATACCGTTGAGGATCTTAACACGTTGACTGCAATGCGGTTACTACCGACAATTCCGCCATCACACTCGAACGAACGCCGCCTGGCAGGGAAGCGCCTGTTCCTAAGATATGCAGGCATGCAAGCAGACTTGGGCAGCCACGCTACGCCGCGCGGATGTTCCCTATTTTCCCCTGTACCATCTCCGTCACACGTTCGCCACACGCCTCAGCGCCGGGGGAGTTTCAGACCATTCCGTCAGACTGATGTTGAGACAAGGCGATGCACAAGTTTTCAAACGGTATAGCCAAGCCACGCTCAATATGAAGCGAGAAGCCTTAACCAGACTCGACCGAAGTGCCAACGAACACTTGGCGGGTTCTGCTACGGCAAAGCCCAATTGAAGGGGCTTTGCTACGGTTTTGCTACGTTTTCGAGACTTCAGGCGGTTATGGAGAATTGGAACAGATTCAGGGATAAGGATTTAGCTGGTGAGCCGTGAGGGAATCGCACCCCCACCTACTGATTAAGAGGCAACCAAGCTTTTCCCATTCCTTAAGCCTTACTCCATTACTTTCATAACCTTACACCAATTCGGGGGTTCTGCTTTCGCTCAAAGCATAGAACCTGTTTTCTTACAGTTACATGCCATGAAAATCGCATTCTGCTACGGTTCTGTTACGTTCCGGAGAAAGACGATATTTCGCGAGAATCGGTCCGCCCATTTTAGCGGGCCAGCGAGTCCAGCAATTGACCCGGTACGCGCGAGACGATCCAAACGCCCGACCCCTTGCTTCGTAGGCAAACAAAAACATGCTATCCTATTGATTCGCTTGGCTTTTTCTTAGGTCCTAGTAGACGGTTTTACGGGGTGTTCGGACGTTATTGTTCCCTTGTTGTTCTCCGAGAGAGCTACTCCCTCGCGGCGTCAGTGCCCGTCTCGATCTCAGGGAAGTGGCAATCATGCCGTACCAACCGGAACCTTAGTAGTGAGGGGAAGGACGGCATTTGTCGTTCGAGAGTTAACTGGTCCAAACATTTGTCTCCTTCCATTTGCTTCTAGATATTCTGGTCAATGACGACATTTTCGCGACCTACTATAAACACCCAAATAACATGGACCCAAGTGTATTGACAAACAATGAGTGATTCCCACCGATAAGGGCCCGCGCGCACAACACCGACGGCCAGTAAGCCGGCTTCGCTTTCCTTATGACCAAAGACCGGGACGGCTCCTGATCCCGCAGTACATTAGCTGTCATCATGAATTCCTCAGCTAACTTTCTTGCGAAGCCCTTTTTCCTGCTGCGGCGCGCACTGCCCAGCACCGGGCAATACGGGCTTGGGTAACTGTGCTGCTTCGTCCTTCGCGAGACTTAGTTGGCCCGTAGTATCGGGCAGGGCTGGCGGTTGCAGGTTGGGCTGATCAAAGCGGAAGGCTGCGGTAAGGTCTCCGAAAGTCTTGCGGCGCCAGTCGCTGATGTTGGGCTCAGACACTCCCGTGAGTTTCTCGAGGAGTTGCAGAACCGAGGTGTGATCGAACGGCTGGCTGCAAACCCACCCTCCCGCCGTCCAAGGTGAGACGATAATGCAGGGAACGCGAAATCCGGCGCCAACCGGTTCACCCTTCACGAATTCATTTGGCGTTCCGGGCTCAGGCGAGGCCGGGGCCACGTGATCGAAGATTCCATCGTTCTCATCGTAGTTGAGGATGAAGACCGTCTTGGCCCACACTTCGGGATTGGCGGCAATGGCGTCAATCTTGCTTGCTACAAACGCTGCACCGTCGGCGGGCATGTAGTCGGGGTGCTCAGATTGGTAGCTCGTAGGCATGATCCAAGAGACGGCCGGAAGTCTATCGTTGATCGCGTCATATTCGAACTCGCCCTCCTGCCCTTTGACAACGCCCCGTTTGAATAATTGAGAACCGGTGTCCGCTTCCTTGAACGTCTTGAAATACTCAAGAACGTTACAGCCGTAGTTGTCCTGTTGCTGATAGACCTTCCAACTAATTCCCGCCTGCTCAAGCCGCTCGGCGTAGGTCGTCCACCGGTATCCGCCGTCAATCTCCACGTTCCTGATGATGGGCCCGCCGTGCTCGCCGTCAGGATCGATGGTTCCGGTCATCCAATACATCCGATTGGGCCAGGTGGGACCCAGCACGGAGCAGTGGTAGCCGTCGCACAACGTAAAGGCTTCGGCCAAGGCGAATTGAAATGGGATATCGGCACGAGTGTAATGACCCATCACGTATGGACCATTCACGCCGTCGGCCTTGCGATGGGCTGCGAGCCACCCATCCATTTTTCCGCCGTTCCACGATTCGTGCTGCACAGCCCAGGCATGGCTGGTGGAGGGAATCTTCTGGGCGCTGGTCTTACGCGTGTCCAGATGGAAGGGCAGCAGGTAGCCATCAGGATTCTCAGCGTCTGGCTGATGGAAGACGGATTTTCCGTTCGTCAGTTTCAAAGCGTTGGCGTCATCGAACCCGCGCACGCCCGCCATTGTGCCGAAGTAATGATCGAACGAGCGGTTCTCTTGCATCAGCAGAACGACGTGCTTGATGTCCTTTAGCGATCCCGCTCGCGCCGGAATGGCCAACGCCTTGCGCACATGTGGAGGCAGCAAGGAAGATCCCAGTACTGCTGCCGCCACCTTCGCTGCGGTCCCCAGCAACCGCCGTCGAGTTATTCTTACTGATCCAGAATCCGTCATATCGATTCACCTCGCAAACCCTTCATCTTGCCACCCAGAATCTCAGAGGACACTCCAGCAGTAGAAAAGTCGAGAATTACCAATCTCCACTATAATCCGTGATTGCGGATTAGGCTTCATGCAATCTTTCACTAAATTGTGCGTGTCCTCTGCCAGTGCGTCCAAGCAAACATGAAGGTTGATATCGCACGTGTAATGCCGATAGGCCTCGCCGGTTTTGCAGTCCCCGTAAAACCGCCTTTTTTAACTGCGGCGCGACGGCGGTACCCACATTCCTTTGCCGACCAGCAGGCTGGCTGGTCGCGGGGCGGCTCCGGGAGGTGTCATCGGGCTGCCCGGATTGGCCTTTAATTCCGCATAGGCCTTGACTACATTTGGAGGAAAGCTCGGAATCATTGCCTCGATATCCTGCTGAATTTCTTTGACCACCTCGGGATGATCGATGGCCGCGTCGTAGCTTTCCGCCGGGTCACGTTCCAGATTGTAGAGTTCCGGCCTCGGCAGCAGAATATGCTGGCTTGGCCCGCACGTTCCGCCGATCCAGTCGTTGATGTAGATCTCCCCCGTGTGCTGCGAGATACGCAGTTTCCAATTGCCCTTGCGCGCGCACTCCAGAATCTGCTGGTTGGGCGTGACTGCGAAGTAGAGCATGGTTCCTCGCTCGACGCTCGAAGTTTTTCCTGTAAGGAACTTGGAAAGATTCACCCCGTCATACTGCCGGTTCGGAAGGTCGGCGCCGCAGAAGGAGGCAATCGTGGGAACCACGTCCAGGTTCGATCCCCACTTGTCCACAACTCTTCCACTCGCGATCGTACCCTTCCAGCGGATGATAAAGGGGATTCGCACGCCGCCTTCGAACGTGGTGCCTTTGCGTCCGCGCCGCGGGCCGGGACATCCCTGGAACCAGGGCCCGTGGTCACTGGTGAAGATCAGGATCGTGTCCTCGTCCAGTCCGTTGCGCTCGACCGCCTTCATTATTTCGCCCGCGCTCCAATCGATCTCCTCGATGGAATCGCCTTGATAGCCCAGTTGGGAATGGCCGTGGAAGCGCGGAGAAGAGCGTGGCGGATCGTGGGGGTAAGAATAGACAACATAAAGAAAGAAGGGATGCGACGCGGTGGAGTCGATAAATTTGACCGCCTCTTCGGTATAGCGCGAGTCAGCAGGTCCCGATCCGGCTCTTCCTCAATGATGGAAGTGTCCCGCAGCAGCGGCAGAGGGTTCATATCAACGCTCCAGGGCACGCCCAGGTAGGCGTCAAAGCCGCGGTTGGTTGGCGATACGGAGGCGGAAATCCCAGGTGCCACTTGCCGATTGCCATCGACCGAAAGCCTGCCGGCTTCAGGATGTCGGCGAGGGTTTTCTCTTCCAGATCCGTTCCGTCTGTGGATGTGGGCCCGTACGCCCCAGCGGTGTGGTTGCGGCTGGAGTATCTTCCGGTCAAAAGCGCCGCGCGCGAAGCCGAACAGATGGGATGAGCGGTGTTGAATTGAGTAAAACGAACGCCTTCCGCCGCCATGCGGTCCAGATTCGGAGTCTGCAATGACGATCCGTAACAGTGCAGATCACCGGAGCCGATGTCGTCGCAAATCATGATGATCACGTTGGGCGGGCGAGACTTCGATCCCTTGTGGCGCGCATCCTCGGCAAGCAAGCCAACCGCCGGTGCGGCCAGCGTTCCTGCCACCGTTTTCACAAACGTTCTTCGATTGATTCCTTCCAAGGCTTTCGACGACATTGAACCTCCTTCCAGCGTTAAGTTGAACGGGTGATTATAATTGAAATTACTTTTATACCCCGGAGCGTCTCGCCACCTAAGCGGCCGACCGACCGTCCACCGCTGTTGTTGGAGTAATCGAAACCCATGGTTTCCGGCCTCAAACGCGCGGGTCAATCTCAGGTGGAATGACCTGACTGCCGCGCACGTGTTGCCGAAGCTGGTCGACCAAATCTGTCTGTTCCCAAGTGAATTCCGGGTCTCTTCGGCCGAAATGACCATAGGCCGCCGTCTTTCTATAGATCGGTCGAGTGAGTTTGAGGTGCTTGATGATGCCCTGCGGACTTAACGGGAACACCTTGCAAACTAACTCGACCAGACTGCCGTCGTCGAGGCACCCCGTTCCGAAAGTGTTGACCATCACCGATACGGGTTCAGCAACTCCGATCGCATAGGCCAACTGAACTTCCATGCGGCGCGCCAAATGCGCAGCCACGATGTTTTTCGCAATGTACCGAGCCATGTAACTCGCGGACCGGTCCACTTTGGTCGGGTCCTTTCCCGAGAAGGAGCCGCCACCGTGGTGGGCTGCTCCTCCGTACGTGTCGACGATGATCTTCCGCCCGGTCAGGCCGGAGTCTCCAACGGGGCCGCCCGTTACGAATCGCCCCGTTGGATTGATGTGATATTTTGTGTTCTCGTCCAGCATGTCGGCGGGAATGACTGGCTTGATGATGTTCTGGAAAACAGCTTCTCGAAGCGCACCAATTGCCACAGTTGGCTTGTGCTGAGTGGAGACCACGACGGTATCCACTCGGACCGGCGTCTTCCCCAGGTATTCGACCGTAACCTGAGCCTTCCCATCGGGGCGTAGGAAATCAACAATATTCTGGCGCCGGGCCTCCGCCAAGCGACGGCAAAGTTTATGAGCCATCATCAGAGACAGGGGCATCAGTTCCTCCGTCTCGTCACAGGCGTAACCGAACATGAGACCTTGGTCGCCCGCGCCTCCTGTCTCAACGCCCATGTTGATGTCCTGGCTTTGCCGGGTGAAGTTCACATGAACATCGCATCCTTCCGCCGTGAATCCTGCCTCCGGATCCGTATAACCGATTTCCTTTACAGTGCGGCGCACAAGCTTCTCCACATCCAGTTGCGCGGACGAGGTCATTTCGCCGACCACGTACACCGCTTGGTCCTTTACCATTGCTTCACAGGCGACATGGCCGGAAGGGTCACTGGAGAGAACGGCGTCCAGCACTGCATCAGATATCTGGTCACACATCTTATCGGGGTGGCCTTCGGTTACCGACTCCGAGGTAAAAAGAGAATGCCCATTTGTCTTAGGCACCATAGGTGCTCCTTCTCCGTTATTTGCAGGCGCGTGCAGGAAGCTGGCAATGCTGAGGAACTTTCTAGCAAGGACTCGGCATTACTCAGCTGCCACCCACGTCCTGACTTCCGGTTTCTATTGAATTTGGTTTGGGGAACCGTTCGCAGGGGGTTACTGCGCAAGTCTCCTACAGCGATTCCACCGTAGGAGTCATCGGTCGCATGGAGCGACTATGAGCGAACTCCACCGCTACGAGGAAAACAGTACCGCACCGCTTGAGGTCTTCGCAAGGTGAAAAAGCAGTGCCTCATTAATACGGCCAAGTCTGTGCTTCGCCACACCAACCTCCCCCTGTGCCAAGCTTCGTCACCTCGCGATTCCTTTCATGACTATCTATCACGGGGCGCCAGATGGTAGAGGGTTCTTCCACCGGGTAGGCTCACATGACTTTCAACTTTCCAGGCGCGCCCGTTAAGGACATAAGTATTCGAGTATGAATCGTAGCTCCCGCTTAGGCGCACCCGGCTGAGCACCCGCCCATCGACCGGATCAATGGTAACTTCGTCGTAAAAGCCCCGCTGCCGGATGTCCTGGAGAAGCACTTCGGGAACTTCCCAGGTGCCGTCCGCCGTAGTTGCTTGTAATCCACGAATAGAAAGATCATCCATCCCCAAACTCTCATCGTCCGGTGCCCTTAAGGACGCTGTCATGTCCTGACGGCCGTACCGGTATCGACCAGCGAATCTTCTCCTCGTTGTTCTCCAAAAACTTCCCGGTAAAGGTCCTCGCCATAACTGGTCTCTGAAGGTGCGCCCTCGAGAATTCGAAAAGTTCGCGTGCCATCGTCCTTTCTTTCTGCGCGAAGAAAAATGGCATAGTCCAGGTTTTGCTGGAAGAACCCATGAGCGAAATCGAATAGATGGGTTACAAAAAACAACTTGATGCCTTTTTCCAGCAAGCCCTTCACGATTTGCCGCGCAATCTCAGATCCTTCACGCTCATTCGTTGCAGCGAACGATTCGTTGAAAAGCACTATCGAGCCCGGCGTCACGTGATCAATGATCTTGCTCATCCTGGCCAGCTCTTCATCGAATTTTCCGCTCTTCATCTTCGAGTCCTCTTCCCGCTTATAGTGCGTAAACATTGCCGGGCAGAGCTCGGCCTGAAACTGCTCGGCCCCTGCAAACATGCCGCACTGCATCATGATGTGCGCGAGACCAATGCTGCGAAGGAAACTAGATTTCCCACCCTGGTTGGCGCCCGTGATGATCATGAGAGTCTTTCCGTCAGCGTTGATTGCATTCCCTACCACCCTTCTCTCCAGGTGAAGTGATAGAGATACATCGTAAAGCCCTCTGAAACTCAGACTACGGGAGCCTAATGGCGAGGGCGCGGGAAAACAGACGGGTTCGCCTTTTGCCGAAAGCCGGCTGTGGAGATTAAGGGAACCAACGTAGAAGGCGAGTTCGGTTCGCAGCA
Source organism: Terriglobia bacterium (assembly GCA_030040295.1). Classification (GTDB taxonomy): domain Bacteria; phylum Acidobacteriota; class Terriglobia; order UBA7540; family UBA7540; genus Bog-366. The sequence goes on from JASHTZ010000656.1 coordinate 7,345, forward strand.
TCTCAAAGAAGCCCACGATATGACCCGCTGATCGAGCGAGCGCGACGGCGACACGGCTAATCGCCTGCTGTCGCATCTCCGAGATAACTCGAGCTCCGGCCTCGTCCCGCTCGTCAAGCTCGAATGTGTACCCAATGGCCTTCTTGCCGAACAGGCGCTGCAGCCAGGAAGGATCTTTGCCTTGCTGCTGGCGTAACACAAAACCCGTGCTTTCATTCCATTCACCAAGTTCGGCGCTGAACAACAGCCCGTTACGGAACTTGAGATCCGCAAGATAGTCTTCGATGACTTTTAAGTAGTCGTCAGCGAGCTCCTTCTTGAGCGCCGTGAATAGGGCCGTGAAGCCTTCGGAGTCAAATTTGGAAGCCTCATTCTCGGCAATGCCCCTCGACGTCTTGAGTATGTCCAGCAGCGCACTCAATACGTCGAGGGAGCCGTATAACATCGAGGATGGGTAACGGCTGTCATACCAATGCTTCCTCGACCGCACAGTTGCTTCCACCGCCAAGTTGTACAGCTCGCCGACAACTCCGGGATTTTTCAAACAATCCTGGAGCACTTCCTGACGATAAAGGATCGTGTCCACGCCATTCTGGAAACCGTCGAAAACGGCTTTCCTGGCGACTGTGAATAGGAAGTCATCGTCGCCGGCCATCGCCCGGAGGAGCTTATCCAACTCCAGATCTTGCATCAGGGTTTGCTCTTGGAACGGTATTCGCCTCAAACGCCCTGATTCCTTTCGAAAGGGGTGCATTGCCTCTCGCACTGATTGATCGGGCTCAAAATCCCGGTCCCGATACATCAATAGCGGCCTCATGGGTTGATCCGCTCCTTGATCAGCTCATACGTAACGCGGTGTTTTTGCGCGATCACCAGCGCATACGCCAGGCCGTTGGCAGGCCTCCGCTCCACTTTAAACGTTCGAACTGCGGGATTCGCGGGATCGACCCCGCTGACAACGCTGACCGTTTTTTCGTTGAGGGAGGCTAATTCATCGAGAAAAGTCACCCAAACACCGATCACACCCAATGACGATATTCTCGTCATGATTTTCCTGCTGAGGTACAGGGCGTCCTTAAGAGTGGTTGAGGAGAACATTTCGTTCATAATGAGCAAACTGCTGGATGTCGCGCTTTCAAGTATCTGATGGATTCGGACCAGATCATCCTGAAGCTTCCCCCGAAGATTCGTAATGTTCTCTTCCTGCTCGAAGTGCGTAAATAGACGGTCAAAAAGGAAGAGCCGCGCCTCTTTGCCAGGAACGTGACAGCCCAGGCTGGCGAGGTAGTGCATCTGACCGAACATGCGGGCAAAGGTCGTTTTGCCACCCTGATTCGGACCCGACACCACGAAGATGCGTTCTCGGCCAGCGAGAAACAAATCATTTGGCACGACGCTGGAGCCTTCGCCCATCAGTTTGTCAGCTAAGGCAACGTCGAAAGCCTCTCGCGCACTAACCTCCTTCGAAGTACTTGAAACCTCGGGTTGACAGAAACTCAATCCAGAGCGCCGAAACTTCTCAACGAAAGTCAGATACGAAATATAGAACTGAATCTCGCGGTCAAAACGTGCGACAGCTTCATCAAAAAAATCAGCATGTGTGCTTGCGAACTTGTCCAATGCCTCGAAAATCTCGGGGTACATGAGCGCTACGCGGTCTTCTATCTGTGCCTCGATGTGATTCATGCCGTCCCATCTTATTGACTCCAGCCCGTACTTTCCTGTCCCTTCACGTCTGAATTTCTCGAAAGTCGCCTCAACAGCGGCGCTGTAGTCAATTTCGTTCGAAAATGGGCGCACCGTCACCCTTCCGCGGTCCAGGAGTACCCCGTATCGGACACTGGACAGATCCGATATCAATTTCCTGGATTCTGACCTGAAAATCTGGAATGGGGATGAACTCACATACTCCGTCAGGTATTCGTTGAACCCGCGCAAACCTCTCGACTGAAGCTCGGCCGATCGCAATCTATCCTGGAGAACCTCGACAGCCCCGACGTAGACTTCTGCTGCGCCTAAGAAGCGTCGTTCCTTCGCATAGTTATAGATTTCGGCCTTTCTCGCTTCCTCCAGGTACTGTCGCATCGTGCGCATCTGATTAGTGAAGTCATTGAGGCTTTTCATTAACCCGGCGTCGGTGATGTCACGCATAACCTCTTGGCGGTAGGCGATGGCATCCAGGTCTTTGAGTGGCAGGTAATAGAAGGGCGCAAGATCATAGTTCTTCCAGCCTCCAGTGATGCTGTCCACAATCTTTCCAAGGTATAAATCGCCAAAGAAGGGAGGGGGTTCGGCTGGTAGTGCGAAATCCGGATCGGTGAATAAAATGCTGCGGAAAGCCATTTTTCGGCAGAGCTGGCGTTCGTCTCGAAGAGATGACCACTGGCTCTCCTCCGGCTATTCGATTGTTGTGAGGGTTCGGTTGCGGGTAATCAAAAGCCTGCAGATAACTCCCCCTCAACGACAAAACCTCACAGGAGTCATCTGCCCGATCAGCTAGGCGGTTAAAAGGCGAACTCCAACACCCATGCTGCAAATCTTACGGGTGAATTATCCCACCGCGGCGCTAGCCTTGTCAACGAAACCTCCTCTTTAAGGCCGCCCAAGCCTGAGTGCGCTCCACGCGATGTGTGCGCGAGTATTTCGAGCCTACCGGGTATTGCGTGGGATTTGATTTACGACTGCGCTGCCCGCAGTTTTGAGCGACGCCGGCGCCCTGTCGGCTGAGACTTGTGGTACGCCTCATAAAATTCAGGGCGAGGTGATAGCCATCCCGCTAGATTGATCAAGTGACTGCGTTCCAGCGCTAGGCGTAATTTGGGGTTTTTCAGCCCGCGCCGAAGAATCGTGCAAATGACTTCCTCAGCGTCTTCCATTTGAAAACACGTATTGAATGCGCCTTCGTTCACGACCCGGTCGCGCAGAATATTTACGATGGCGTAGCGAATCCGATACTTGCTCGCGTCACGATCATATACTTTGCGCAAATACATACGAACCGTTTCCGCGCAGCCCGTGTTTCGTTCGAGAGATCGCAACGCCATGCGGCAGGAATTGTGGCGGTCCATGTCGCATGACCTATTTGACTGTGCGGGGGAACGTGAAGGGCAGGCTTTGATTCGCAGCCAATCCTGTAACGATCCCACCACAGGAGTCATTGGCCGCGAACTGCGGCTTGGAAGCGAACTCCACCGCTCGTTCGAAGTTTACGACATGCTTCGAGAAGATTCAAATTTTCATGTTCTCAAACACCGTTCTGCTCCGCGCGAGACATATGGTATAACTAAGATGAATGGGGTGATGGAGTCCACCTAAACCACCCGCACGAGCGGGTTGATAACTCCTGACAACCGCGAGGTGCTCAGGAGTTTTTTCTTTCTAGCGCCTCGGATGGAGAAGGCAATGTGCTTCATCTCGAGAGGCTTTCCACGCTACAAACATCCTCTTGCCCCGCTGCACCCCGCAAGAAATTCAATTCCACCCCGTTCTTGGCGACTGCAAGATACGTTCATGCTCCCTCGCCGCTGTTGAAAACTGTAGCAAATCTCATTTCCATGCTCACGTGATTACACCAGGAGAAACGCACCCATGTCGAAGATCAAGGAATTACACGCATTGGAGGTTTTGGATTCTCGAGGCAATCCTACTATTCAGGTCACAGTCTGTTTGGAAAGCGGTGCACAAGGCGTCGCGAAGGTTCCCGCCGGGGCCTCTACAGGTAAGCGAGAAGCGGTCGAATTGCGCGACGGAGACGTGAGCCGGTACGGAGGGAAGGGCGTTCAGAAAGCGATTGGCAATGTACTGAGCGAGATCCGCAGGGCAATCGTTGGTTTCGATGGCGACCAAGCGGGCCTGGACTCCAGATTAACCACGTTGGACGGAACAGATAACAAAGCTCGGCTCGGGGCCAACGCAATTCTCGGAGTTTCGGTTGGTTATGCAAAGGCGCGTGCGGCAGAAATGAAAGCTCCGCTTTTCCGGCATCTTTCTCCTCGACAAACAGAGTACGTCCTGCCTGTTCCGATGTTCAATGTGCTCAACGGCGGACGTCACGCTGACAACAATGTGGACTTCCAAGAGTTCATGATCGCGCCGGTTGGCGCCCCGAACTTTGCAGAAGCTCTGCGGGCTGCGTCCGAGACTTTTCAGAAACTCAAGGACGTTCTCCGCAAGCGGGGTTATGAGACAGCCGTTGGGGACGAAGGAGGCTTCGCCCCGCGGCTCAAGTCGAACGAAGAGCCCATGGAGTTAATACTGACCGCCATACAAAGCGCAGGATACACGCCGGGTGAAGACATCGCGATCAATCTCGACCCCGCTGCAAGTGAATTTTTCGAATCCGGCACCTATACGTTTCATAAATCCGACGCGTCTCGGCACACTTCGGACGCCATGTCAAAGCTTTGGGCCGGCTGGATCAAGAAGTATCCTGCGATTTACTCGCTTGAGGATGGCTGGGCGGAAGACGACTGGGATGGCTGGCGCGCCGGGACAGCCCTCCTGGGTTCGAAGGTGCAACTGGTCGCTGACGACATATTCGTCACCAACACCAAGATCTTCGAGAGAGGCATTCAGAAAGGCATCGCCAACTCCATTCTGATCAAATTGAATCAAATCGGTACGCTTACAGAAACCTTGCAATGCATCGACTTAGCCCATCGGAACGGCTACACGGCTGTAGTTTCTCATCGGTCAGGAGAAACAGACGACACTACGATTGCGGATTTAACCGTAGCCGCGGGGACCGGACAAATTAAATCGGGTTCAGTTTGCCGGGGCGAGAGAGTCGCCA
>JASHTZ010000657.1 GCA_030040295.1 Terriglobia bacterium
CTTCTTCTTGGACGTAGGTTACATCGGCGCGCATGGAAACCACTTGGAGGCTAATTTGGATGAGCCAAATCAACTTCCTATCAGCTACCTGACGACGTATGGTTCCTTGCTGACGCAAGCGTACAACTCCCCTGCCGCCATTGCGGCCGGAATCCAAGCCCCCTATGCTGGATTCACGGGAACCGCGGCACAGGCACTGCGCCGCTTCCCCCAATACCAAACTATCAATGATAACTTCGATCCCTCGGGGATGAATGACTACAACTCCTTGCAAGTCGTGCTGCGTAAGCAAGTGGGAGATCTGCACCTAAATGTTAACTACGTAGGGCAGAAAAACCTGGGCGATGTTCCTACCAACGGGGCCAACTCCGGGAACGTCGGCGTCCTGGACGCGTATGATCTACATTTAGATAAATCCGAGCAGCCTTCCGAGCCCACGCGCCGATTGGTGGGCAGTTGGTTGTGGGATGTGCCGGTAGGCAAAGGCAAACGCTATGCCGAAGGTATAAACAACATTACCGATTACGTCATCGGTGGTTGGGAGGTGGGTGCCATCCAAACCTATCAGAATGGATACATCCTTTCGCCTGGCGGAGCAAACACTAACCCCATTTTCAACACGGATCCTCGACCGAATGAGCTTGCTGGCGTCCCCGTGGTACTTCATTCGTGCTCTGACGTTCAGATTGGGTCCGTGCTGGATAACATCAACGCTTTCGCGCTCAACAATCCCCTACAGCTCGGGACGGCCCCCCGCACTCTGCGGGCGGGCCGGGGGTGTGGGCGTTACGAAGAAGACTTCGATCTTCAAAAGGCTTTCCCAATCAGGGAGAGAGCACACGTGGAGTTTCGAAGCGAGTTTTACAATGGCTTTAACCGTCACAAGTTCGCGGATCCAAGCCTGAGCGTCAATTCCCCATCGACCTTCGGCGAGATTACGACCAACGACAGCGGTTACCAGCCGCGGATCATCCAGCTCGCACTAAGGCTAATTTGGTGAGGTTTCGGGTGGCACATGCCAAAGCTCTTGGGAGAGATGATCGGCCATGGGCCACCCGGACCCGCCATTCAGGTTTTCCGGAGGCAGCGACCAGCCTAGTATTAACGATACACGAGAGAGTAATCTCTTGAGGTGCAACTCGGGAAGCGAATTTCGTGACCCTTGGCAAAAGCGAACATAGCAACTCCTTCAAATCACGGGGACGAAAGCGACCGTGCATTGGTCTCCAGGCAATTGACAGCCTATGCAATCGAGCTCTGGCACACCTTTCCCCCTCCCCGGGGGAAAAGCGACTGGAGTCTTGCCGTTTTCATGCAGGTAGGCTACGCTTGGCCAGCGAGCTTTTGGCGAGGGGATGAATGGTGAAGTTGAAAAAACCGTTTAGCTCGCGCCGACAATTTCTGAAAACCGTGGGGGGAGTCGGAGCTGCCGCCGGCGGCTTGCGCCTGACGCGAAGTGAACCCGCAATGGCTGCGCCGGTTGCCCCGTACTCGGCGCGGCCATCGGCAAATATTTATGTCGGGTCGCGGCGCCAGTTGTTGTTTGACGATTTCCTTGTCGGACCGGGCAACAATCTTCATGACTGCATCCCCTATGGAATTCGTTGGGGTCTCGGCAAGGTGCGGAAATCCCCGGACGGGAATTTCTTCCCGGCGAAGGAGCCATGGCACGATCGAACCGCATGGTTCAACGTTCTTTACGACGAAGGCCGGTATCGCATGTGGTACGCCGCGGGCAAGGCCGGTACACATGGTATGTTCGTGTGCTACGCCGAATCGGACGACGGCGTGAGCTGGCGTAAACCCATCTTAAACATCATCGAAAAGGACGGTTCAAATCAAAACAACATCGTTTACACCGGCGGAGCTGCGCCCGGCGTAGGAGTCGGAGTGGAACTGGGCAATGTGTTTCGCGACCCGGCGGGCAAGCCTGACGAGCGCTACAAAATGATCTATCCCACGTGGGAAGGTCAGCCGAGCGAAGAAGGCGTGACGCTGGGAGCCACCTCGCCCGACGGCCTACATTGGACGCGCACCCGCAGTTTCTTCCTGCCGCGCTATTGCGACACCCAAAATGTGGCGACCTACGATCCCTTGCTGGGAAAGTATGTGGCCTACATTCGTTGGAACGGTGGCGCGCTGTACGGGGCTCTGAACACGGGCGAGCGCCCGGTGGCGGGCATCTCGCGCGGGCGCGCGGTGGCCCGCATGGAGTCGGACGATTACCAGCGGTGGTCAGAGCCGGAGGTCGTGCTGGCGCCCGACGCACAGGATGGCCTGAACCTCCAGTTCTACGGTTCTTCTTATTCTTCCTATCCCGCGGCCGACTTTGCCCATTTCATGTTCCCGGCCGGCTACCATGTGCGCGAGGGCACTTTTCTGGTGCAGGTGGCGGTAAGCCGCGATAATCGCACGTGGTCGCGCCCCACCCGCGAAACGTTCGTTCCCCTTGGACCTCCAGGTTCCTTTGATGACCATGCCGTGGCCGTTTCTCCGGGCTTTGTACCCGCGGGGAGCGACCATCTTGCCCTCTACTATCGCGGAGGAAATGTTGCGCACCCTGGAGCGCTGGAGAAATTTCTTCCCAAAGGACCGTCGGGCAACTCGGGGATGGGGCGCCTGATCTTCAAGCGCGACCGAATTCTGGGAATCGAAGCCGGACAGCAGGAGGGAGCGTTCTGGACTCGTCCACTCGTTTTTGAAGGCAGCAAAGTGTTGGTAAATGTCGAGCCCACGGGGCAAGACGCTCAGCTTAAGGTCCAGTTGATTGGCGTGGGCACAGGATCGGCGCCGCCCGGTTGGGCCCGCGGCGAAGGGGTGGGGGATGCGCCCTGCCCGGGCTACAGCTTTGACGATTGCGCGCCCATTTCTTCCGACGGGCTGGACGCGGAGGTCACGTGGAACGGAAAAGCCGGCGTGGGCGAATGGGCGGGCAAGCCTGTCCGGCTCCATTTCCGGCTGCGCTCCATGCGGATTTACGGATTTCAGTTTGTGGCTTAGTTCTAAGTTGATGGAGGAGAGATTGATGACCAAACGACCTAATCGGCGTGATTTTCTTAAGGCGTCGGGTATTCCGATTGCCGCGGGCCTGGGCAGTGTACCTCTTTTGGGAAAGCCTCGGCCGATTTTAGCAGCGGGTGGTGGAGTTTACCCGCAGAACGATGGCGCCGGTCTCCCCATCGAGGTGGAGGGCGGGTGTTACCCGGCGATCTGCGTTCAGGAAGC
>JASHTZ010000658.1 GCA_030040295.1 Terriglobia bacterium
CGGGTTCGGAGTTCCGAAGAGCGCATTAATGTAGTGTCCGTCCGAATAGTTGAAATTCAAACTCTAAGAAGGATGGATAATGCCGCGCTCCACCGCCGCAACACTTGCCGCCGTCCGCCCGCTCACTCCCAATTTATCCAGAATGTGATTGACGTGAACCTTCACCGTGCCTTCGGTAATCTGCAAGATTTCCCCAATTTCGCTGTTGCCTTTTCCGTCCACCATCAATTTCAGCACTTCCAGCTCCCTTCGACTCAGGTCGGAGCTGGTCATGCGGTTGGCCAGCTTTGCGGCCACTTTCGGTGGAAGCCAGGATTCTCCCGCGTGCACAGCACGAATGCAATTAAGCAGCTCTTCCAGGGAAGATTCTTTCAGCATGTACCCTCGGGCGCCGGCTCGCAAGGCGCGGTAGATATCCTCATCCCCTTCGAAAGTCGTCAACACCACCAGCCGGGCATCTGGATTGCGCCGGCGAATCGCCTGAATGGCATCCAAACCCGATAGCCCAGGCATCCGCAAATCCATCAGGGCGAGATCGGGAAGATCGCGGCAGAACAATTCCACGGCCGAGGCTCCATTGCTCACGGCGGCAATCACCTCCAAGTCGGGCTGCCGACTCAGCATGGCCATCAAACCTTCGCGCACCACCTGGTGATCGTCAGCAATCAAGATGCGAATTTTGCGCGCCTGTTTCATGGCGCTTGCACCCCTTTGGCGGGAAGGGCCCGAAGGACATTTGCGACGATGCTTGTCCCCGTGCCGGGGAAGCTCTGCACATCTAGATTAACCCCGATTCGTTTCGCCCTTTCGCGCATTCCGATGAGCCCAAATCCCCCGCCATCAATACGTGTGTCGAACCCCTGGCCATCGTCCTTGACCAACAAGCTCACTCCAGAGGTTTCATAGCGCAGCTCAATCACAATCCTTCCGGCCTTGGCGTGGCGCAAGCAATTCACCACGGCCTCCTGGCAGATGCGCAAAAGCCCGAATTCCACCTCCGGAGGCAAAGCGTAAGGGGCGCCCTGGGTGATTGACTCCACGACGGTCGAAGTGCCGGCGGTGATTTGCTCAATAAACAGCTTGATTGCGTCGTTCAAGCCGCCGGATTTCAGTTCCGGCACGCGAAGGGCCTGCACGGACCGCCGGGCCTCCGCAAGACTCTGGCGGGCCAAGTTGCGCGCGCGGTCAATGTGGGTCTTGGCGGAATCGACGTCTTCCTTGAGTATATCGTCGGCCGCCTCCAATTGAACTACAATTCCCGTGAATCCCTGTGCCAGCGTGTCGTGAATTTCGCCCGCCATGCGATTGCGCTCCTCGACAATTGCGGATTCCTGGAGTTGCGCCATCAAGCGCTCGCGCCTTTCCTGCTCCTGCTTACGGCTTGCCACCAACCAGGCAATGACCAGCAAAAAAAAGAGGCTTTCGCCCGCCTTCCATTCCGGATAGATGGCCGGTACGTGCGGGGGCGGCGTGAATGAGGTCGCGATATAAACTCCCACAGCGCTGAGAAAGGAGAAGAAGCTTCCAATTCCCTTCCCGCCCCGCCAACTGACCAATCCCACGGGAAAAACATAGAATCCCACCATGCTCAGCCCGTATCCCAGCAGGTAGTCGATGACCCCAATGGTCACAACCAAGGCGAGCATGGCGAGATAAAAAAAGAAGATGGGCCCACCCTTCGAGGGTGGAGAGAGTGATTCTGCGGCGGGGTGCAGGTCTGTTGCTTGAATCGGCTTCATCCCATTACGACCCCTGGCTAATCTGAGGTCCATACCAGTCGCCCTAGCGATTCATCCGCCAACTCATCAAGGCTCCCTGCCCGGGAGTTCCTGACCATCTTACCATCTACTGAGCAAGACGGAGGACTCCATCCAATTTCCATAAAAAGGTTCTGACTTCGCCGGGATTTCGCAGATAAAAACGAGCTTGAGTGGGAAGCTTCTCTCCCACATGAATCGTCAACCCGCGGGGCATTATCCGAAACGCCGATTCGTCGGTCATGCTGTCACCCACAAATATGGGCAAGGTGGACCGGGGCAACCCGGCGAGCACGGCCGACACCGCAGGCCCTTTTCCATCAATGCGGCGCGGCAGCAACTCCCACACCTTCTCGCCTTGCAGCAGGTGGATGGAGGGCTCGACAGTCCTAAGAATGTCCTCCACTACTTCCCAGCCCTGCCGAATGTCCCGCGCGGAAGCCTCACGGTAATGGACAGCGAGCGCCAGGTGCTTATCTTCCACCCAGATTCGGGATTCCGGGGAAAGACCTTCTGCGAGCAGACGCTTTGCCTTCCGAAGCAGCCGAAGCTCCTTCACCAAGGAGGGCCTGCGCAGCCCTTCCCATCCGTGCAATCCCAACAACTTGAAATTGCGCAGAGGAACTACCTCCCGGAGCTGGTGCAACGGGCGCCCGCTCACAATGTACCCGTATAGCCGATCGCACCCTGACAGCCGCTCAAGAACTGTCTGCAATGTCGGACCCAAGGGCTTGACTTGGCTCGGACGCCTCCGGAACGGGGCCAGTGTGCCGTCAAAATCCAGAAAGAGAGCAATGTGTTTTGCCGAGGACACGGCATTGCGCACTTGCGGCCAGCGATTGAACAAATGCTGCACGGGGCTCCGCGCCCTCCGCGGAGTAAGATTCTGCCGAGCCGGCGATGCTGTTCGCCAGAATTGCGTTTGGTGACCGTGTCGATGATTCAGGAGTGATGTCCGCATGTTTTAACCATGGTGCACTGACGGTTGAGCCCCGCCCCATTGGCCTGCCTGCCACCCTTGAACGGCCAAAGAAGGCTCAAGACGAATATCTGCGAGCACTTTGATCAGATCCGCGGCCCAACGGTAAATATTTGCTTCCCGCACCACCTGTCGCATCCGGAGCATGCGGGCTTTCCGCTCATCGGGGCCCATTTCCAGGGCGAAACGGATCCCTTCCGACAACTGCTCAATATCATATGGGTTCACGATAATGGCGTCGCGCAATTCGCGGCTCGCACCGGTGAAACGGCTTAGGACAAGTGCGCCCTCGCCATCTTCGCGAGCGGCCACAAATTCCTTGGCCACCAGATTCATACCGTCGTGGAGCGAGGTCACCAGGCAAACGTCCGCGGCACGATAATATTCTTCAATCTCCTGGTGCGTGTGGTGGCGCTTGAGAAAAATGATGGGCCGCCAGTTGCCTTTCCGGAACCGCCAGTTGATTCGATCCGCCTCCGACTCCACCTCCGCAAGAAGATTGCTATAGCGCCGAATGTGGGTGCGGCTCGGAGCACCGATTTGTACAAAGGTAAACTGCCCCTGATACGACGGGTATTTCTCCAGAAATCGTTCAATTCCTCGAAAACGTTCCAATATTCCCTTCGTGTAGTCCACCCGGTCAACCCCCACACCCAGGAAGGTTGCATCCACACCCAAATTCTTGAAGAGCGCCCTGCGTTCGACATAGACGGACGTGGGTTTAGACCGCGGATCACCCATGGGTTCGGCAATTGCGACACTAATGGGAAAAGGGCGTACGCGGGTTAGATGGCCGTGCCGATTGACCGCGAAGTGTTCCCAATCAACGCGCGCCTCAAGCGCCCCGTCGATGGTCTCCAAAAAGCAATTGCAGTGGGCCTGGATGTGAAATCCCACAAGGTCAGCGGCG
>JASHTZ010000057.1 GCA_030040295.1 Terriglobia bacterium
ACAATTAAACACAAGAAGGGTGCGGCGGATGCTCGCCGCGGCAAAATCTTCACCAAGATCATCAAGGAAATGACGGTCGCGGCACGAATCGGCGGAGGCGACCCCGACTCAAATCCCCGCCTGCGCACCGCCGTTGCCGCCGCGAAGGCGGAGAACATGCCGGCGGACAACATCAAGCGCGCCATTCAGAAGGGCACAGGCGAATTGCCCGGCACCACCATTGAAGAAGCCGTTTACGAGGCTTATGGCCCCGGCGGCGTTGCCATGATGGTGGAAGTAACCACCGACAACAAGAATCGGACCACTTCGGAGATTCGCCACCTCTTTTCCAAGCACGGCGGGGCGTTTGGAGCTTCCGTAGCCTGGATATTCAGTAAAAAGGGGTATGTGGTGGTAGAGAAGGACAAGGCGGATGAGGAAAAGCTCCTCGAAATCATCACGGAAGCCGGCGCCGACGACATGAACGATGATGGCAGCAACTGGGAGATTCTTTCCGCGCCGGACAGATTCCAGGCTGTGGTTGACCGGCTCAAGGAAGCGCAGATTACTCCCGCGGCGGCAGAAATCTCCATGGTGCCGCAGAATTATGTGAAGCTTACGGGCAAGCAAGCGGACCAGATGCTGCGCCTGATGGAAGAGTTGGAAGATCACGAGGACGTTTCGCACGTTTACGCCAACTTCGACATTGAAGAGGCGGAAATGGCTGCGCTCACGCAGAGCCGGTGAGGGGGCTTAAACCTCCGCAGGAAATCTTTGGCGCTGCGGGCCGGAAGAATTCTCCCGCGCCTCGACCTTCTTTTCCGTTCTTCGGCGCTGACACGCGAGGTGCCCGACAAAAGATTCATAGGGCGCATTCGCTGAAGGAGGTCATTCCGCCATCACGTCCAGATCAAAGGTTTGCCGTCTGTTCGCCTCATTCACGGCCGCCGCAATACTGGCGCTCCTTCCGGGCGTTTGTCCTCTAAGCGCCCAGCAGAAACCATCCGTTCCGCAGCTCACCTTCACACGTACTCTCAAGGGCAGTTCCCCGGAATACATCGCTTTGAGTGTCGATGTGAATGGCAAAGGAACGTACGATTCACACAGCCTCACGGACCCTCCCTCTCCCCACCCGATTCGGATCTCCGCGGACACCACTCAACGGATATTCTCCCTGGCGGATTTTTTAGATGATTTCCGCGGCCTCAACCTTGATAGCCGCCATCGAGTGGCGAATATGGGTCTCAAGGTATTTACTTATGAGGCGGGGACGGAAATCAACCGCGTGCAGTTTAATTACACGGAAAACCGCGCCGCACAACAACTCGCGGACATTCTCGATAAGATCAGTAACGTGGAGGAACAGATCAATCAGCTCGAATACGATATGCGATATGATCACTTAGGCCTTCCCCAGACCCTGCTCCAGATTCAGAACGGCTTGTACGATCATGACTATGTTGAGGCTGCGCTGATGATTCCCACCCTGGAGAAAATCTCCGCCGATTCCCGCTATTTGCACCTAGCCCAGGTACGTGCGCAGGAAATCGTGCAGCGAATTCAGGAAAACAAGTAGAAACCGCGGCGATGCCAGCACCAAGGGACCATGACTTTTGTCCCTCAATGCCATGCAACTTCCGAGTTGTTCGTTTCGTCTACGTAGGTGTAGGGTGGGGGATGAAGCCAACCGGAAAGAAGTCGGGAGGTGGCCCATGAGATCCCGTGTTCATTTTTCCAAAACTTTGCTGACAGCAGCATTCATGGCATTGCTTTCGGCAGGTTTGGCATGCGCCCAGACCAGCGCCGGCGCGCGTGTGATCCGCCTGAGCTTCGTTGAAGGCAGTGTTACGGTCCAGCGCCCGGATATGCAGGCGTGGGCCGAAGCGCCGGTGAACACTCCGCTCGAGGAGGGCTTCAAGCTTTCCACGGGTGAGAACAGCTACGCAGAAATTCAGTTTGAAAACGGCGGGACCATTCGCTTGGGCGAACTCTCTCTTCTCGACCTGAAAAAACTCGGAGTGGCCGCCAACGGCGGGAAGAATGATTATGTGGAACTTCGCCAGGGTTACGCTACCTTCCACATCCTTCCTTCGGACCGCGGCGATCTGCTCCAAGTGGACACTGCAAACGGCTCGTTGAACGCGCGCGGCGGCACCCTATTCCGCGTGGATTTGGATCAGGAAGCTGAACGAGTGGAGGTTTTTGACGGCACGGTGAATGTACAGGGCAACCTCGGCCACATGTCGGTTGACAAGGATTACGCACTGCTCATGCAGCCCGGCGCCGCGCAGCCGATGCTGATCTCGAAAGGAATTACTGAGGACGATTGGGACCATTGGGTCGATGACCGCGAGAGCAGCGCTGACGCATCCTCCACTGTTCCGCCACCCCAAGGTTATGATGGCGACGCCTCCGAAACCCCTTATGGATGGTCGGACCTTCAGGACAACGGGAATTGGACAGACGTGGCAGGCCTCGGGTACGGTTGGACTCCCACAACCGTAACGGCGGATTGGGCGCCCTACACGGAAGGTCAGTGGTGCTGGTACCCCGGATATGGTTATACCTGGATTGGCGCTGAGCCTTGGGGTTGGCTCCCCTACCACTATGGCCGCTGGGAGTTCTTGCCCGGAAAAGGCTGGGTGTGGTTCCCGGGAAATTTCGGGCCCTGGTCTCCCGCCCTGGTCAACTGGTATAGAGGTCCGAATTGGATCGGATGGACTGTGCGTGCCCAGCGGATGGACGAAGCCAACTCCTGTGGCGGGAATTGCGGCGGCGGAGTAGTGAACAGCACGGCGTTCCGCCAGGGAGGATTGCTCACTCCGAATCTCATGCTCAATGTGAGTCCGGCGACCGGTGAGAGGGTAAAGGAGCCGGGGGTCGCGCCTTTGGCTTCGGCGTGGCTGCCGGGGAAGATCGTTCCATCTCCAGCAGCATCGTCCCG
>JASHTZ010000659.1 GCA_030040295.1 Terriglobia bacterium
TCACCCGCCCACCAGCCACTGCTCCTCGAAGTCGGCTGCGAGGAAATCCCCGCGCGCTTTCTGTGCGATGCAGAGAAGGGGCTAGGCGAGCGTGTGCTGGCCGGCCTGCATGAAGCGCGATTGCTGGCGAATGTCGACGCGTCGACATTGTTGGCGCCGGAGCAAGATTCAGCGAAAGGAGCAGCCCGAACTTACTCCACCCCCCGCCGACTGATCGTCCACGTCCCCGCAATCCTGACGCGCCAGCCCGATAAGATCGAGGAAATCCTCGGCCCACCCATCACGGTCGCGATCGACGCCGAAGGCAAATTCACTCGAGCCGCCGAAAGCTTTGCCCAGAAAAATTCCGCAGGTCTCGAGGAATTGATTCGCACCCAAACGCCCAAGGGCGAATACCTGGCTCTCAAGAAAACCACGCCTGGCCGGTCCGCGCGCGAAATTCTCGCCGTGGTTCTGCCCCAAGCCGTCCTCGGCCTGACTTTCCCCAAAAGCATGTACTGGCGCGCCAAATCCGACCCGCGATTCGTCCGCCCCATTCGCTGGGTTCTGGCCCTGTTGGGGGAAGGGAAGCAGGTGAAGGTTGTGGACTTCGAGATACTGGGCGTAAAGTCCGGGAGCTTTACCTTCGGCCATCGTGCTCTGGGCAGCAAACCGATTAAGGTGAAAGGCTTAAAGTATTACTTGAATAAATTGAGTGAAGCCCATGTGGAACTTGATAGTGCCGAGCGCCGTGAGCGCCTTCTGAAAGAAGCCGGGGCTCTTGTGGCTGACACCAGCCTCCGCCTGGTCCCGGACGACTCTCTCGCCGGCTGGATCGCCAACTCCACCGAGTGGCCGCGCGCCATGCGCGGTGATTTTGACGAGCGCTTTCTCCACCTGCCGCGCGAAATCCTGATTACCGTCATGCGTGACCACCAGAAATACTTTGCTGTCGAGCGTGGCACGGGCTTCCAGCCCGTGACTGAACATGGCCAGGATGGCCATGCCACGGCGGCCCTCGCGCCGCACTTCATCGCCGGGCTGAACATGGATTCCGACCCCAAAGGCCTGATTCGCCAGGGGCACGAACGAGTCCTGACTGCCCGCTTCCGAGACGCCGAGTTTTTCTGGAACGCCGACCTGCGCATTCTGCTCGGAGACCGCGCCAAAGTTCTCGAGCGGGTGACCTATCACGCCAGTCTCGGAACCTACGGTGACAAAGTCCGGCGGATGCAGCAAATCGCTGAAGAGGCGATGGTGCGCGCGACGCTCACGGCGAGTGAGTTCACCGTCTTGCAGGAAGCCATCAGTCTGTCCAAGTGCGACCTGACCACGCAAATGGTGCAGGAATTCACCGAACTGCAAGGCGTGGTGGGCGGGCTCTACGCCCATGCGCAGGGAAGGCCCGAGGCGGTAAGCGAGGCGGTTGGCGAGCACTACCGCCCGCAGGGGTTCGAAGGTGAACCGCCCGCGACGCGCATTGGCGCCGTGCTCTCCTTCGTGGATAAATTTGACGCGGTCATTGCCGGATTCTCCGCCGGGCTTGAGCCGAAGGGTTCGAATGATCCTTTTGCCATGCGCCGAAACGCTTCTGGATTAGTTAAAGTATTACTTGGATATAAGCTCACCATCGATTTGAAAAAATTGGTTGAAGCAAGCTATGAAAAGCTTCAGTTTAAGCTCAAGCGGTCGAAGGAAGAAGCGGCCAGGTTGGCGCTGGCGTTCATCGGCGACCGGCTGCGGTATTATCTCGAAGAGATTCGTGGCTTCCGCTATGACACCGTCCGGGCGGTGCTCGCGGCGGGATTCGATATTCCGGCGGATGCCCAGGTGCGAGCCGAGGCTATGGAGTCGCTGCGGGGAAGCGATGACCTGGAAGCTTTATCCGCTGCTGCCAAACGCATTCGCAATATCTTGACGAAGTCCGCGACAGCCGCGGATTGGACTCCCGGAGAGGTCGCAGCGGAGTTTCTGACGGAATTAGAGGAGAAGAACCTTGCGGAGGTTTTTATGCGCGTCGCCGGCGAGGCGGACCGCCTGGGGGCCGAGCGTGAATATCGGCGGGCACTGGAAGCCATTTCTACGCTGCGGCCTGCCGTGGATAAATTCTTCGATAAAGTGCTGGTGATGGCTGAAAACCTGGAAGTGCGCCAGAACCGCCTGCGTTTGCTGAAGAAGCTGGATGAATTATTCACCGGAATCGCGCATTTTGCGGAGATTGCGGACAAGGTGTGAGCCGATTTGCTTGTGTGCGTCCCGGCATGTGTGGCATGTTAAGAGTAGGAGTTCGCCATGAAACTGCGATTGCTGGTTGAATTCGACCCGCAGAGCAAACGCTGGTCGGCCGTTTATCCCGAATTGCCAGGGTGCGCATCCGCAGGCGATACGGAAGAGGAAGCGATCAAGAACGCCCGCGAGGCGCTGGAATTGTGGTTTGAACCCACCGACATCAAGCCCGCCAAGGGCGCGAAACTGCTGGAAGTGACCCTCCCGTGAGCCAGCGGTTTCCGGTCCTGAATGCCCGGCAAATTGCGCACGCCTTGAAAAGCCACGGATTCGATCTAGTGGGCCAGAAGGGAAGCCATCAGAAATGGCGCCACCCTAATCCGTTGGGAGATCCCCCGGCTTTGCCGGGGCGGCAGCCTGAGTTTGACAGTTCCAGGAGTCAGCAAGTGATGGGTTTAATCGTATCGAAGCCTCCGGCTCTGCCGGAGGATGATTACTTGACTGAATTTCATAAACCTTTAGTTTAAGTCTGGAATCAAAGACAAATTTGCTCACTGACGAACCTCGTGGCACGGCCTTGCAGGCCGTGGCAGCGTCATGGGCCGGAAGCCCATGCCACGGCGCTGTAGCGGCGCCCTATGAGCGTCGCGCGACGGTCGATAGACCGCCGCTACAGTACTGTCCCTCCCAACCTTTGCGATCCCCCGCAAGCATGTCGACGCGTCGACATGAGGCCCTTGTAACGCGTGTCCCCACCCGCGACGATCCTGCGCATCTCCCAACGCGCGACGGTCGATGGACCGCCGCTACAACACGCATCTTATCCCCATTGCAAATCCCGCCAAAATACGCCAAAATCATCGGTCCTTTTGTGGGCGCGCGAACCGGTGCGCAGTGCGCCTGAGCGTCCCACAACCGGCTACTGAGTACTGACAACTGAAAACCGAGATTCGACCACTTTTTTCAAAGGAGCACTCATGGACAAGTACGTTTATTCCTTCGGCGGCGGCAAGGCGGATGGCCACGGCGCCATGAAGGACCTTTTGGGTGGCAAGGGCGCGGGCTTGGCCGAAATGACCAACGCCGGCCTGCCCGTTCCCCCCGGCTTTACGATTATAACTTCCGCCTGCCGGCTGTACTTCCAGAACAAAAATCAGACGCCCGCCGATATTCTCGCGCAGAAAGACGTGGCGCTCGGGCAGCTCGAATCGCTGCTCAATCAGAAGCTGGGTGATACGCAAAATCCCCTGCTGGTTTCAGTGCGCTCGGGCGCGAAATTCTCCATGCCCGGCATGATGGACACCATTCTGAACCTGGGCATGAATGACGCGACGGTGGAAACGATCGCCCGCAAAACCAACAACCCGCGTTTCGCCTATGACAGCTATCGCCGGTTTATCCAGATGTTCGGCAACGTAGTGATGGAGATTCCCAAGGAAAAATTCGAGCATGTTTTCGACGGTCTGAAGAAGAAAAAGGGCGTCAAGCTGGATACCGAGCTGACCGCCGATGATCTCAAGGTCGTCATCGCCGAATACAAGAAAGTCGTGCGCAAGGAGGCAGGGAAGGACTTCCCGCAGGATCCGCAGGTGCAGCTCAACATGGCGATTGAGG
>JASHTZ010000058.1 GCA_030040295.1 Terriglobia bacterium
CGCGGCCGCGGGAATCTCCAACCAATCGCACGGCAGGTTCCTGGCGCAACAGGCTCTCGAGGCCTGCCTTGGCAAGGCGCGAGGAAGCTTTGATGAGAACGCGAATCATGCCGCCGTCAGTCGTGCTGCTCCCAGGCGCAAGTGGGCAGTGCGCACCTTGCCGGGGTCGCCGCGGATGAACTGCAAATGCAAGACGCGTTCACCCTGGCCTTCCAGCGCCGCTTCCAGATCGTCAAGCGACCCGAGCCGCCGCCCTTCGATTCCCGTGAGGACGTCGCCCTGCCGCAGCGAAGCGTACTCCGCCGGGCTGCCCGAATCCACCTGAAGCACGACCAGTCCCAATTGCTCGGAACCCGCGACACGCATCGCGGTGGGTTGCAGCACAACTCCCATGGGAGCCTGGTCGAGGTCTCCGCAGATCATTTTTGTCACGGAATTGGCCGGGACGGCAAGGCCCAGCCCCGAGGCGATCATGGTATTCACGCCCACCACGTTGCCGCGCGCGTCCGCGAGCGGGCCGCCGGAATTGCCGGGAGCCAATTGCGCATCCGCCTGAATCCACTTGGTGGGACCGAGGCCGGGGCGGCGGCCAATCGCGTGCACAACACCCGTCGTGACCGCGCCCACAAAACCGAAAGGATTTCCGACCGCGATCACCAACTCGCCCACGCGCAGGTCATCGGAATTCCGCAGCGTAACGGGAGTAAGGTCGGTGGTGGAAATGCGCAGCAGCGCCAGGTCGCGGCGCGTGTTGCGGCGCTCGACCCGCGCGGGAAACGAATTGCCGTCCCAGAGCTGCACGGAGAGCGCGCCCTGGCCGGCCACGTGTGCGTTGGTCACCACCCCTCCGTCCGATTTTACGATGAATCCCGAGCCCTGCGCGCGCCGCCCGCTGGTCACTTGCACGGTTGAGCGCCGCAGCCGCTCGGCGACCTCGCCGAAACCTTGAAGCGCCATAGGGCCCTCACTCTCCCGGCCTTTCGCCGATGGTAATCTCCACCTCGTGCAGCGCGCCGGCGCGCACCACACGGGCCTTTACCGCCTTGCCGATCACGCCGGAGCCTGAAAACGCTTGCAGGTCTTCAATCCCCTCGAGCACGGCGTCGCCCATGCCCACCAGGATGTCGCCCAGCAGCAGGCCCGCGCGGTCGGCCGGGCCGCCGGATTCGACCTTCACGATCATGATTCCACCCTCACCGCGCAAGGCAAGCTTAGCGCGAAGATCTTCCGGAATTGCCACGGGCTGCGCGCCGATTCCGATATAGCCGCGCGGGACGCGGCCTTTCGATACGAGAACGTCGGCCACGCGATCGATCGTTGAGGCCGGAATGGCCAGGCCGGCGATTCGAGACAAACCTGAAGTGGCCATGCCGAGCAGCCGCCCGCGGCAATCCACCACCGCTCCGCCGGAAGAGTTGGGAAACAGCGTGGCGTCCAGGCGAATGTAATTGTCAAGCTGGCCGCCGCGCCACGTTCGCCACGGGCCGGAGACCGCGCTGATCACGCCCAGGCTGGCGTTCGGTCCGCTGTCCGGCGAACGCCCCAGAACCAGCGCCAGTTCCCCGGCCTTTGCGGGCTCGCCACTGGTCGTTGGGGCCGCGGCTTCCACTGTGCCTTCAACCTTGAGCGCGGCGATGTCCGTTCCCGCATCGCGCCCGGCAAGAGCCGCCTCCACGCGCCGCCCGTCGGGAAGCGTGACTTGAATATCCTCATCGCGCCGCACCGTGTGTTCCGCGGTTACGACAATGCCCGGCCGCCAGTGCACACCGCTCGAGGGATAATGCGAGCGCGCATGAACCGCCACAACGCGCGATTGAAACTCCTCAACAAGTTTCGCCAGTTCGTTCGAAAGACTTGCCATGGAACTTTGCATGTGTGACCTCCAAAAACATTTTGCGGCGAATGTGGATTACGCACATCCGCCAATTGGCTAGGTGGGGAACTGGAAAATTGGGGGGTACTAGGCGCCGGAGACTTCGACGCCTGCCACCGCTGAGGGCGCATTTTGCCGTAGCGCCCCCACCTGCGACCCATCTCAATTCCAAATCCGCGGGTGGGGACAGCCACGCTACAGCTCAGACGACGGCTCGATTGAAGTCAGGAAAAGATTTCAACACGGAGGGCAAAGAGAAGTGAGCACTACCCGGACAGTTGGCCGTGGCCGAGCCATTTGCGCAGGTAACTGATTTGACCAACGTGATAGGTTTCGTGGAACGCCAGGAAGGCGATATAACCGGCCACCTTGCCGTCGAAGGTGGGCTGATCGTGTGGTTTCGCCAGCAGCTCGGGCGAGGCTTTGGAAAGACAAGCGGCGAGCTCCTGGCAGGAATCGCTCCAGGTGTTTCGCATCTCTTCAACACGCGGGTATTGGACGACCTCCTCGAGCTTCGCGCCGCGGGCGAATTGCTTTGCCCAATGGAGCGACCATTCTGAGCCGAGTGTGCGCAGAAGGGCTCCGCGCGCCCAAATGAGGTGGCCCACAATCCACATCAGATGGTTTGACGCATCGCCAGGCCTGCGCATCCATTGCTCGGGGGGAATGCCCTCGAGGGCGCGCGTTACCAGGTCGGTGTTGTTCTTGAACATGCCTTCCACGTATCGAAGATCCGTGTCCACAGGTCCTCCTTACTCTCCTTCGGATCCGGTTTCCCGGTTCAAAAGCAAATCCCGACGCAGTCATCGATGGAATTCGAACCTGCTGGTCTCGCTCTTGCCGTTGGCTAGAAACGTCCAATCTTCATAGTGGTGATTGGCGTCGAGGATCGTAATTTTGATGCCCACCATGTGAGGATCGGAAGGACGTGCGAGGTTTGTGGCGTCCTTAAACTCAAAGGTCAAAACATTCGGCTGTGACGATGCCACATAGCGGAAGCGAGGCTGGTTGTGCACAGCGCAGTAGTGTGTGGCCAGCAAATCCTTTCCATCCATGTGGAACATGGTAACCATTTCGTGCGGCGTGCCCGCGCCGAGAATGTTCAATATTGCCGAGCCGTCAGAGACTACACGGAAGGAAGTAGTTGCGGGAGTATCCGTGCCGTCCTCCTTCATCGTCCCTTGCCATTCCCCTGTCAGGGATTTCAGTTTGATGAAGGCGGCATCGGACGTTTGACCTTCCGCGCCGAAATTCGAACGGAGAGGGATTGCATAGCTTGCGCAGATGGCGATCGCCAAAAGCACTTTCAAACTCTTCATGGTCGAATCCTCCTTCAGAGAAATTGTCAGCGGGGATGCCCAGCTTTATCTGCCCGGTAATTATAAACAGAGATGCGGGCTGGATGTTATTGATTCGCGGTTCTCACTTCTTGACCCTGTTCGTGCCCCAGCTTGAGGCCCATCCGCGCTATATTTGCAATTTCCTGACGGTGAACCGATAATTCCATTCGGCGGGACCGGCGCCATTCCATTGGCAATGGATTCTATCGTAGGGGCGGCTCGTCCTGCGACCCAAAGCCGTCTTCGGGCGACGGGTCGCGAACCGGCCCTGCATGACTCACCCGACTTTGCGGTAATCAATCGTCAGGAGACGTTAAATGGAGCGCGAGCGCTGGGCTGAAATCGAACGCCTGTTTCACGCCGCACGGAAGCTGGACGCGGGTGAACGCTCAAAATTTCTCGCGGAGGGCTGCGCCGGGGATGAATCCCTGCGCCGCGAGGTGGAGTCACTGCTGGCGCAGGAGGAGCGACCTACCAGTTTCCTCGCCAAGTCGGCCGTGGAGGTGGCGGCACAAGTCATGGCGCGCGATCAGGCGCGGGCGGCGGGCGATCTGATCGGTCAGACCGTCTCCCACTATCGCATCGTGGAACGGCTGGGCGGCGGCGGAATGGGCGTGGTCTACAAGGCATAGGATACACGCCTGGGCCGCGCCGTGGCACTGAAGTTTATCCTCGACGCCGGCTTGACGCCTCCCGGCGGCGCACCCAGGATCGCTTCCGCCATGGTCGATCGCTTTCAGCGCGAGGCGCGCGCCGCTTCCGCCCTCAATCACCCCAACATCTGCACAATTTACGACGTCGGCGAGGCCGATGGCCGGCCTTTCATTGCCATGGAGTTGCTGGAAGGGGAAACCCTCAAGGATATGCTGTCTGTAGCGTCGATCTCGGACCGACGAATCGGTGGTCAGAGACCGCCGCTACAATTGGACGCGCTGCTGGACCTGGCCATTCACATTGCCGACGCTCTCGAAGCGGCGCACCAGAAAGGCATCATCCACCGCGACATCAAGCCCGCGAACATCTTCGTGATCACGCGAGGGGGAATGTTTCGGCCCAAGATTTTGGATTTCGGCCTGGCCAAGCTGGTTCAGCCCGAGGCAGGGGTGGAAGAGCGCCACGCGCGCGAAACGGAATCGTCACCCACTCATACCGGCATGGCGATGGGCACGGTGGATTACATGTCACCCGAACAGATGCGGGGCGAGGAGCTCGATGCGCGGACCGACCTGTTCAGCCTCGGCGCGGTGCTCTACGAGATGGCGACGGGGCGGGAGGCGTTTACGGGGTCCACGACGGCGCTGATTCATGACGCCATCCTGAATCGCACGCCGACGCCGGCGAGCAGTCTGAATCCGCAAATGCCGCCGGAGCTCGATCGCATCATTAATAAGGCGATCGAGAAGGATCGCGACCTCCGCTGCCAAAGCGCCGCGGAAATCCGTTCGGATTTGAAGCGCCTGAAGCGGGATCTGGAATCGGGGCGCGCTGTAGCGGCGATGTCCCCATCGCCGTCGGCGCAAACGACGGCCGGCACACCGGAAAGGCCAGTGGGGACACCGGCGCTAGAACCGCGTGCGGTTTACGACGGCGAACCCCCGTTGCGAAGGCGCTCGCTGGCATGGGCCTGTACGGCCGGAATCGTTTTGCTCGGTGTCCTAGCCGCTCGCACCCGTCACCTTGGGAAGCACACTGGATTATTCGAGCCTGACCCAGGTGACGGCTTCGCCCGGTCTGGATGTTTATCCATCACTTTCTCCGGACGGGAGCTTTGTCGCCTATAGTTCCGACCAAAGCGGCAGCTTCGAAATCTATGTGAAGTCGTTCACACCGGGCGGGCGGGAAATCTAGCTCACCTCCGACGGAGGAGAGAACCTTGAGCCCGCGTGGTCACCGGACGGAAAACAGATCGCTTATTATTCGCAGAAGCGCGGCGGCATCTGGCTGATTCCGGCGTTGGGCGGGAGTCCGCACCTGCTCGCGGATTTCGGCTCGCGCCCCGCGTGGTCGCCCGACGGGTCGAAAATCGCTTTTGAGTCCGATACGCTTACCAGCCATGACCAGGGCGGGTACGACGCCATGCCACCCTCCACCATCTGGATCGTTCCGGCGCAGGGCGGCACGCCCGTGCAACTCACACAACCCGGGAAACCACCCGGTGGGCACGGCGCCCCTTCCTGGTCGCCGGACGGCAAATTGATCGCCTACGAAATCAAGCAAGGAGGCGATTCGAATATCGGGATCGTTCCGAGCGAAGGGGGAAAACCCACTCAACTGACCGCCGAGCACGGCCAGAGCTGGGCGCACGATTGGACGCCGGACGGAGATAAGGTGGTCTTTGCGGGACAACGCGACGGCGTGTGGAACATCTGGTGGGTATCGCGCGGCGATAAGACCGAAATGCAGATTACCCACAATACCAAACTCAACGTCTTCCCTCGCTACCCTTCGTGGTCGCCGAAAGGCGATCAAGTGGTCTACGAATATGTGGATGATGCGTGTGAAGTAGGGCGGACCCGCACGCCCGCAGGATCCGGACTAACGGCTCCCCACCACTCCGCCGACGGAATCGATCAATTTGGCCGAATCATAGCCGATTCCATCCTTGAAAACGGTTTCCACGTTTTCGATGTCCGAGATGTTTTTCGACGGGTCGCCTTTGATGACCACAAGATCCGCCTGCTTGCCGGGCGCGATGGTTCCGACCGGGTCGCCCAGGAACTCGGCGCCGTTGGAAGTGGCAATATGAATGGCTTCAAGCGGTGTGAACCCGGCTTCGACCAGCAACTCGACTTCGCGCTGGTCGCCGAAGCCGGCGATGATTCCACCCATGCCGGTGGGGTCGAGTCCGGCGAGCAGCGTGCCGCCGGCTTTCGCGAAGGCGTACTCAAATTCCATCTCCTTTTTGAACGCGGCGGTCCAGGGCGAGGTTTCCGTGCCCCAACGGCGGCGAACGGCGGCGGCGTCCGAGGCGCGAACCTTGTTGGCCAGCACGGCAGTGCGTGCGTCAGTCGAAAGGGCATCAAGAACTCGCTGCTGGATCGGCGGGCGCCCCGGCACGCCCATTTCGAAAACCGGCAGCGTGGAAGTGATGGCCACGTGATGCGCGACGAGATACAGTATCATGTCGTACACCGGCCCCGAATTCACATCCAGCTTGCTATAGAATTCGAGATCCTGCGGAGTCATCACACACTCGTCGGGCTTTTTCCAGGGGAAGAATTCCGTATCCACCAGCAAGCCGTGCTCAAGGTCATCGATGCCCAGCGCCGCAGCTTCGCGGAATCCGATGGAGCAGAGGTGCCCGGTCAGTTTCACGCCGCGCGCGTGCGCCGCCTTGATGGCCGCGGACATTTCCGCCGGCGTGACGAAGTTATAGAACTTGAAGCTGTCCACGCCCTCGTCCATCCAGTAGTTGACGGTGCGCGTGGCATCGTCGGGACCCGTGAGCGCGTGCATCTGAATCGCAAACGAGCCGGGGCCTTCAAGGTA
>JASHTZ010000660.1 GCA_030040295.1 Terriglobia bacterium
TTGAAAGCGAATCGATATCAAACATGAAAGCGTGAATCCAATATACAGAATCCCCAGAAGAGTGAGCGATACGGCTGCAAGATAATCTTTCAAGTTTGTGGTCCGGCGCAGAGCCAAAGTGGTGATGAACAGCACCACGGCTGCGGCCCAGGGGATGGCTGGAGCCTTGCTTTCATGCGCGGGCAGCAGTTGTGCGCAGCAAATGGCCACAGCACCAACGTAACCTACCCAGGGGTACACCCGGTAACTCATGGCCGAGCACAATGCGAAGTACTCGCGCAGCGCAAGCACCACCGCCGCAGCCACGGCCATCAGAAAGAGCCATTCTGGCGACCACCCGATCAGATAAATGACAGGAGGAATCAAAAGGAGTGCAGTCAGAGTGCGTTTTAGCATGCCGTTGTCAGTCGCCCGCAATCGGTTGATGAATCGGGGAGGTTAATTTCAAACGCCTCTTCTATCGACTACTACATCTTCCTGTCGGCCGACAACTGATCACTGAAGACTGAGGGCTAGCTTAATCCCAGACCTCCGTAGCGCCGTTCGCGTCGTTGGAAATCAGCGATCGACTGATAGAGGTCCTTTTGCGTGAAATCCGGCCACAGTGTTTCCGTCACCCAAAGCTCCGCATAGGCAGCCTGCCAGAGGAGGAAATTACTCAGGCGCAACTCGCCGCTCGTGCGGATCAGAAGGTCAGGATCGGGCAGGCCGCTCGTGTAAAGATACGAGCTCAACAGGGGCTCATCAATCTCGATGGTTCCATTGCGCCGCGCGCGGGCAACGATTTCACGTACGGCATCCACCAATTCTGCACGCGCCCCATAGTTCAAGGCCAGTACGAGGTGGAGGCCGGTATTCTTCCGCGTCTGGTCAAGCGCATTCTGCAAGTCCTTGAGCACCGCTTCGGGCAGATCCTGAATTCTTCCGATCACGAGGAGCCGGATATTTTGTCGGTTCAACTCCTCAATTTCTTTCTTCAAATACTCACGCAGCAAACCCATCAGCAGCTTGATCTCGGTGTGCGGCCGTTTCCAATTTTCGATGGAAAAGGCATAAAGAGTAAGGTAAGGGACGCCCAGGCGCGCGCAAGTTTCCACAACTTGCCTTACCGCCTTGATTCCGGCGCGATGGCCCGCGATGCGAGGCAGCCGCCGCCGCTTTGCCCATCGGCCATTCCCATCCATGATAATGGCAATGTGCCGGGGCAGGCGGTCAAGAGCGAGCTGATCCGGGAGATTTACTTCGACAGGTTGCGTCGCCACTGGGACTCGTACCTTGTGCCTATCTTAGGACAATAGAACCCTAGCATACCCGCGTGGCGACCGCAAGCAAGCCGGCAAGCGGCCATAAACGGGTCAAAATGCTTTTAACAAGTTTAGAACCAATCTGTGCGCGTGTTTCGGTGGTTGCTCAGCCTGGAACCTTTCCGGGCATGAGGCTGGTTATCGCTAACATTGCCGTCAGGACGATCATCACGATGCAGGTAGCCCAGGCAATGATATTGAAGGCGCGGGAATTCCGATAGATCCCCATGACGTCTTTGCGATTTGTAAGCTGGAGCATGAAAATCACAACAAACGGCAGCAGGACGCCGTTGGCAACCTGGGAAAGCAGAATGATGGGAACCTGCTGTGCCTCGCTCAAGAGTAATACCGCGAGCATTCCCAGGAAAATCAAACTTGTATAAAGCCAGTAAAATGCCGGGGCCTCTTTGAAGCGTTTGTTGATTCCCGACTCCAGACCCAATCCTTCGCAGACATAGTACGCAGTGGCAAGCGGAAGGATGCACGCGGAAAACAGCGACGCATTGCACAAACCGACAGCAAAAAGGGCGCTGGCGGCATGGCCGGCGAGCGGGCGTAGCGCCATGGCGGCATCTCCGGCATCCTTGATTTCGCGATGACCGGTCAAGTAGATTGTGGCGGCGCAAGCCACGATAATGAAAAAGGCCACCACATCCGTAATGATGCAGCCGACGATCACGTCCAATCGAGAGTAAAAATACTCTTTGATTTTGACGCCTTTTTCCACCACCGCCGATTGGAGATAGAATTGCATCCAGGGCGCAATCGTCGTCCCCACTAGGCCAATGACCATATACAGGTATCCACCACTGAACTGAAAAGACGGTTTTACTGTGCTCCACAATGCGGAGGGCCAATCGGGGTGTGAAAGGAAGCATGAAATCGGATAGGCAATGTAAATTACACAGGCCGCCAGGAACACCTTTTCCACATACCGATAGCTCCCCTTCACAACAAGCAGCCAGACAAAGATCGCACCGAGCGGAACCGCCACGAATCGGCTCATATGAAACACCGAAGTTCCCGAGGCCAGACCGGCAAATTCCGAGACCGTATTTCCCAAATCGGTGATGATCAGCAACACCATCAGGATGAAAGTGGTTCGAAACCCGTATTCCTCGCGAATCAGGTCCGCCAGGCCTTTGCCGGTTACCACTCCCATGCGGCCCACCATCTCCTGGACGATGATGAGCGCAATGGTGATGGGAATTAGCGTCCAAAGAAGCGAGAGGCCATATTTCGCCCCCGCCACGGAGTAAGTGTAGATCCCGCCCGCGTCGTTATCCACGTTGGCCGTGATGATCCCCGGGCCAAGGACCGCGAGGAATATCAACATCCGAGTTCGAAGATGCCGGAAGCTTTTGGTTTTCACTGCAACGTACGCCCCCCGACTTATTTGCGGCTAATCACCAGTTCCAGAACGTCGTCCGCGGTAACATAACCCAGCAGATGGCGGTCTTCGTCAACAACCGGAAGCGAGATCAGATTGTACTTATGAAACAAATCCACAACCGCTTTCGCGCTCTCTTGCGCCTTCACCGAAATCAAAGGATCCACGGCGAGATCCATGAGGGGAGTGCTGGCCGCGGCCAGAACGATTAGTCCGATGGGCACCGCGCCTTTCAAAGCGGCTCCATTATCAATCATGAAAACCTGCTGGATCGATTCCAAATCTCCTTCGAAATTCCGCAGCGCCGCGATGGCTCCCTCAACTGTGGCTGATTCATGCACGACGACGTATTCATTGGTCATCAACGAACCGGCCGTATTCTCTTCGAATCCCAAAAGCTCTCGGACTTCCTTGGCATCCTCCTTCTCCATGTCGGCCAGGAGTTCCGCGGAGGTTTCCGGAGGAAGTTGGTTCAGGACGTCCGCTGCCTCATCCGGAGGCATCTCTTCAACAATGTCCGCAGCCTTCTCTGGTGGGATGCTTTCAAGCAAATCCGCCTGCATTTTGGTGGGGATTTCGGAAAGGGCCTGGGCGGCGGTCTCTTCATCCAATGATTCGATCAAGGCCTGCTGCTCGCTATGGCTAAGTTCTTCCAGGATGTCGGCGATATCGGCCGGGTGCAATTCCGCCAGGCGATCGTAGGATATGCGTAATTTCACGCGCCGCGCAGGGTCGGACGCGATGAGGTTCACAAACTCCCACAGGATGGCCCGCGTGGGCAGAACATCGGTAATGTGCCGGATGTTGTGCTTCGGCATCGTGCCTTTCAGGAGGCGCCGGGCGGCTGCCGCGAGTCCCACGTTAACGGCAACAATACGAAGTTCGCTGTGCCCATCCTTGGGCTCAATATCAAAGTCAACGTCATTAACGCGCACCACCTTGCGGTTATTGACGTCGATGATTTGCTGGTCAAGCACATCCTTCTTGATTCGAATCAGCGCCTCATCCGGCGTGTAGCATCGAACGTCCCCGCGCAGCACATTGGTTTGACCGGCACGAACCGAAAGGGATTGAATCTGTGTGTAGGTGATGCATTGGAGTTCCTTGCGCGGTGTCCGGACAAGATAGGAGGCAACGCGCCCAACTTTCTGGTTAGGGTCAACGCACAGATCTTCGAGTTCCCCTAAATACTCACCCTTTGCCCCGTACATCGGAAGATTCTGGAGTTCGGTAAAGTAAATCATCGTATTCCTCCCCCCCAAGGCCTAAAGTAAAGAGAAAATCCGCGTGAATTCCCTTCCGCCAGGGAGTCTTTCGGAGCCCGCAGGACCTTTCGGTTGTGCACTTACGGCGCGTTTTCAGGCTTGAAAATACTTCAAGTTGTCTTAATACGGGGGACGTAACGTCTTGTCAAGAAAAAATCGCACTCGCAAGTCAAAAATCTCTAGCGAAAGCATCCATATAAATAATCTTTATCCCGGCGGAATCAATATTCCAAGTGCAGACGCGCGCCAAACAAATCGACAGGTCCGCGGGCACGGTTATACGCGGGGTTTTGAATGTGTTGGTAATCAAACGCCAGGTGCAGATGTTTCGGGAGCTTCGCATTGTAGAACGATTCGACGACCTTCTCCGTCCCGTAGTCGAGCGCACCGTCGCCAACGGTAATACCCAATCCACCTGCGGCGAGATATTGGCGATGGGCTGCGCTAATGCCATTAACAACCCCCGCCAGGCCCACCGTATCCTCCGGCCGGCGCCAGCGTGTCCCTTTCACGCTCACGCCCCCCGTCGCCGTACGGTCGACGTCCGTGAACTCATACGTCTGATTTTTGCCATCGCTCCAGCCCAGCCGCATAAACGCGCCGAAATCTTTGTGAATTTCCTGGTCCATATTGACCCCAAATCCGTATTTGTACCTGTACGCCGCCGTGAGGAAGATATCCTCCCCCAAACTCGGATTATCGATGGTGTCCTGATAGTTTCCCATATGCGCCCGCTGGTCATACGCGAGGAGCCGGATGGTTCCGGGGTGTCCGTGAGGAGAATCGCGTCGCTCGACCTCCATTACCGATGACCAGGCTTTGGCGAGGTCCCAGTCCATTCGCATCCCGTTGGCGAATTTTGAGACCTGGAAAATACCCACCCGCTCGGTCCACTCCGAGCTATTCAATTCGGCGGCAATGCCTTCCGTAAATCCCAAAACGTTCGCGGGATAGTCCCAGGCCGTGTTGGCCACCAGGGACCAGTTCATGAACTGGGAACGGGAGTCGTTCGCGTAAGCATTATTGTCGAAGATGTCTTTGACGCTCAGGTGGCCCACGGTTAAGGTGAGCCTGCGGACGTCTTTTTCGCCACGCAAGTCGTCGGGAGCATCCTCGGACTTTTCTTTTTCGCCGCCGAAGCCGATCGTCTCGCGCAGATAAGCTCGGCAAAGGTAAGCGTCCGGATAGGTCCTGCCGATTCGATATGCCTCGCCGTTAGGAAATCCCGCCGCACCCAAAGTATTGCTGAGCCCATATCCCTGCCAGATAACGACATCGCCGAAAAATTCTCCCCCATGCCACAGGCGCATGCCGCCCGTGACGTCTACTGAGAACGTATCTTTCAATTGAGCCTCGGGAGTAAGGCTGTTAGCTCCGGTGTATTGGGCGGGAAAACCCGGATATCCTTGCCCGATTAGCGTGGATTGAAAATGCAGATTCCAAGGCTGCGCCGAGTCTGGAAGCGGAGCATCTTGCCCCCACGCAGCATTAAAAGGAATGGTAAGCAGGAATAGGAGGAGCACGGCGATTCGCCACAGAGCGCTTACACTTTTTTCTTTGCGCCGAGGGAGAGTTTTACTCAGAGGACAGTGAAAGCCCCTTTGTGAGATTGCTCGAAGCTTAGGGAATGCCGGAAAGCTCTGAGCGTGTTGAGAAAGCTGTTGAGAACACATGGAATTCACAAGTTCCGCCGCTCAATTGATCAGTCGCTGAAATTACCCAAAAATCAAAACGCCCCTTGGAGCTCGGCTCCGGAGGGGCGATTCTTGCCCGCCGAGCCTGAACGGCCCGGCGACTCAAACCTCCTGGTGAGAGCTTCGGCTCCACGCAACGTAGTTTCCCAAACTTCGGAACAGCCACCTTAGGCAAGGCCTTAAGCCGGCGATGCCTGCTCCACCCGTTGGCCCGTCTCCGAGTTTCCGGGCAGTGGCTTATGTTTGCGGGGTAACCTCGCCTAACGAGGTTCAAACTTTTTTCAGGGCATTTCGGCAAATTTTCCCTATTGAAATGCCACTCCATTTCATATAGCAGCGAGGCAAGTCTCCTGTCAAGAAATAAGCAGTTCTTTGTCGTCGACGCAGGTTTCCAGGAGATGACAGGACGGTTAAGATTGCACTCCCTGCCTTGGCCCGACGATGCGATCAGGCCTAAGCTTTGGCCGCCTGACGGGCCACAGTTCGCGTCTGGAGCGCCTTTGCCACCTCCCGGCAAAAGGCCGGCAGGTCCGTGGGGCACCGCGAAGTAATCAGATTTCCCTCGACCACCACTTCTTCATCCGTGTATTGAGCGCCGGCGTGGATCATGTCGTCCTTGATGGCTTTAAAGCAGGTAACCTTGCGCCCGCGCAGGACATCCGCTGAGCACAAAACCCAACCGGCATGGCAAATGGCCGCCACCACTTTGCCCGCCTTATCGATTTCCCGCACAAATCTTAAGATGCGCTCGTCCTGGCGCAATGTGTCGGGCGCCCAGCCGCCCGGCACCACAACCGCATCAAAATCCCGCGCCTGAACGTCGGCGATTGACCGATCGGCCACCACCGGATAACCCTTTTTGCTCGAATACGTCTTCCCTGCCTCCGCCGCCACCACCACGGTCTCCGCTCCCTCCTCTCGAAATCGCAGAAGCGGATACCATACTTCCAATTCCTGGTACAAATCCGCAGCGAGAATTGCAATACGCTTTCCCTCAAGGTTCATTTCACCCTCCTTGAAATCGTTCGCTCAATTGATGCTATCACAATAGCCGGACAGTGAACCCGGCCATGGCGCAAGCCGGTGCTTTCAGTCGCCCCTCCCCTAGGGACAAAATATGAGGCGAACTTCT
>JASHTZ010000661.1 GCA_030040295.1 Terriglobia bacterium
TGACGTGGAGGCTGCCATCAACGCCGCGCGGGGTTACCTGCCGACTAACCTTCCCAGCAACCCGACCTACCGGAAAGTGAATCCTGCGGATTCGCCGATTCTCATCATCGCTCTAACCTCCGACATACTCACCAAGAGCCAGATGTACGACTATGCCTCGACGATCATGGCGCAAAGACTCTCGCAAGTGAGCGGCGTGGGGCAGGTGTTTGTGGGCGGCGGGGCGCTGCCGGGGGTGCGCGTGGAGGTGAATCCCACGCTTCTCAACAAATACGGCATTGGGCTGGAACAAGTCCGCAACGTGCTGACCAACGCCAATGCCAATACGCCCAAAGGATCCTTTTCAGACGGTCAGCAAACCTGGCAGGTGGGAGCCAATGACCAACTCTTCAATGCGGTGGATTATCAGCCGCTCATTGTTACCTACCGGAATGGTTCACCGGTCCGGCTCTCGGATATCGCCGACGTGGTGCCGGGGCCGCAGACCGTCATGGCCTCGGGCTATACCAACGGTAAGCCCTCTGTCATGCTCGTCATTTTCCGCCAGCCAGGCGCCAATATCATTGACACCGTGGACCGCATTCGGGCCATGCTGCCGCAACTCAAAGCCGACGTCCCCCCCACCATTGATACCACTTTCGCCATGGACCAGACGCAAAGCATACGCGCCTCGGTGCGGGATGTGGAGGTGACGCTGTTCATTTCGGTGCTCTTGGTCATCCTGGTGGTTTTCGTCTTTTTGCGGAATGCCCGAAGCACTTTCATTCCCAGCATCGCCGTTCCGGTGTCCCTGGTTGGGACCTTCGGCGTGATGTACATGCTGGGTTATAGCATCGACAATCTCTCCTTGATGGCCCTGTGCATCTCCACGGGATTCGTGGTGGATGATGCGATCGTGGTGATCGAGAACATCACCCGGTATTTAGAAAAGGGGATGACGCCCTTTGAGGCGGCGCTTCAGGGCGCGAGGGAAATCGGCTTTACCGTCCTCAGCATCAGCATTTCGCTGGTGGCAGTCTTCATCCCTATTCTCCTGATGGGGGGAATCGTGGGTCGCTTATTCCGGGAATTCGGCGTAACCCTCTCTGCGGCCATCCTGGTTTCCCTCGTTGTGTCACTAACGGCTACGCCCTCCATGTGCGCCCATTTGCTTCGTCAGCACGAGGAGCACGGGAAGCTCTATCAGGTCTCCGAGCGTACCTTTGATTGGGTGGTGCAGCTTTATGGCCGAACCCTCGCCGTCGTCCTGCGTTACCCCGCCACCACGCTCGTCGTGTTGATGGGCACCATCGCACTGAATGTCTATCTTTACATTTATGTTCCCAAGGGTTTTTTCCCCCAGCAGGATAACGGACGATTAAGCGGGTCCATCATTGCCGATCAGGACACTTCCTACCAGGCGACGGACGGAATTTTGCAGCGGATGATCGACATCGTTAAGGATGACCCTGCGGTGGACGCGGTGAGCGGATTCACAGGCGGAGGCGGGCCGGGAGGGGGGGCCATTAACCAGGCGCGACTGTTCGTTTCGCTGAAGCCCATCGGCGTTCGGAAAATCAGCGGGGACCTGGTCATTGCCCGTTTGCGGCCGAAATTGGCCCAGGTGCCGGGCGCGACGCTCTACATGCAGTCTTCGCAGGACATCCGTGTGGGTGGGCGCAGCAGCGCGGCCCAATACCAGTTCACTATGCGCGGCGATAACCTCAAGGACCTGGATGTTTACGGCCCGCGCATGTTGCAGGAATTAAGGACGATCCCGCAGATTGTGGATGTGAACACCGACCAGCAGAACAGCGGCCTGCAAAGCTATGTGCAGGTTGACCGTGCCACCGCCTCGCGTTTCGGAATCTCCTCGCAACTCCTGGATAATATTCTCGACGACGCTTTTGGGGAGCGCGAAGTCTCCACCATGTACACATCGCTCAACCAGTATTACGTGGTGATGGTGGTGGGGCATCAGTTCTGGCAAAATCCCCTCTTCCTGAATCAGATTTACGCTTATGATCCGAACGGGCAGGAAGTTCCCCTAAGCGCCTTCGCGCATATTGATACCATCACCGCGCCGCTGGCGGTGAATCACCAGGGACTTTCACCCTCGGTCACGATTTCCTTCAATCTGCAGCCGGGAGTGGCGCTGGGCGACGCTGCGGACACCATTCTGGCCAAGGCCACCCAGATCGGCTTGCCTTCCACTATTCATACCGGTTTCGCGGGCAACGCCCAGGCCTATGAGGATTCGCTTTCGAGCGAGCCTTTGCTAATTGCCGCTGCGCTCCTCTCGGTCTACCTGGTACTTGGCATCCTTTACGAGAGCTACGTTCATCCCGTGACCATTCTCTCCACCCTGCCCTCGGCAGGAGTGGGCGCGCTGCTGGCTCTGTTGGTCACCCGCACTGAGCTTACAGTGATTGCCATCATCGGAATCATTCTGCTGATTGGGATTGTGAAAAAGAACGCCATTTTGATGATTGACTTTGCGCTCGCGGCCGAGAGGGGTGAGGGCAAATCGCCCCGCGACGCGATTTATGAGGCGTGCCAGCTGCGCTTCCGCCCCATTCTGATGACCACGATGGCGGCCGCGCTGGGGGCAGTGCCGCTGGCAATTGGCACTGGCATGGGATCGGAATTTCGCCGCCCTCTTGGTTACGCCATCATCGGAGGGCTGGCGGTGAGCCAGTTGCTTACCCTATATACTACTCCCGTGGTTTATCTCTATTTCGACCGAATTCAAAATTGGTGGTATCGCGTTCGGGGGGTGGATCCCGAAACTGCCCGACGACTTGCCACCGGCACAGAAGAATAAAAACTATGCTCAAATTTTCTTTCTGCTTATTTCTTTCCGCTTCATGCCTGTGTGTTTCATCCTGCATGGTGGGGCCGAAATACAGCCGTCCGTCGGCTCCCACCCCGCCGACTTACAAGGAGATGCCGTCCGATAACTCACCGCAGGCTTCCGAGTGGAAGACCGCTCAGCCCAGCGACGCCATAGCTCGCGGCAAGTGGTGGGAAGTCTATAACGATCCTGAGCTCAATAACCTGGAAGAGCAGGTGAGCATTTCCAACCAGAATATCAAGATGATGGAAGCGCAATTCCGCGAGGCGAAATATGCCGTTCGCATCGCCCACTCGGCTCTTTACCCCACCATCGGTGTCGCGCCCACGATTGTCAACTCGCGAACTTCCAGCAATCTTTCCAAAAGCAACCAGGCGAATTTCGGCCAGATTTCCACTCTTTACGACTTGCCGCTCAGTGTATCTTGGGAGGCCGATACCTGGGGAAGCATTCGGCGCAGCGTCATGTCGAGCGCGGAAAACGCCCAGGTCAGCGACGCCCAGTTGGAAAATGCCCGGCTCTCATATCAGGGCGAGATCGCCGACGATTATTTTGAATTGCGCGGGACGGACGGCGAGAAAGATTTGCTTGATACCACGGTGAAATCCTATGAGGTGTACCTCAAGCTTACGCAAGACCGGTTTAAGAGCGGGGTAGCGTCGGGCTCGGACGTTGCCCAGGCGGAGACACAGCTTGAAACTACCCGCGCCCAGGTGATTGATTACGACGTTGCGCGCAGACAATACGAGCATGCCATCGCCGTGCTCGCAGGCAAGGCTCCCGCTGAGGTTTCCATTTCCTACTCTCCCATTAAAATCACGCCACCGCCTCTTCCAGTGGGCGTGCCTTCCCAATTGCTCGAGCGCCGCCCCGACATCGCCACCGCGGAGCGTCAAATGGCCGCGGCCAATGAGCAGATTGGCATCGCCAAGGCCGCGTATTATCCCCTCATCGGTCTCACGACCAGCAACGCGCCTGTAGGTTTGGAAAGCACGTCATTCCTGCACTGGCTTAGCTGGCCCAGCCGCTTCTGGTCAGTGGGTCCGGGGGCGTCCGAAACCATCTACGACGCCGGCAAGCGCCGCGCCACGCTCAACCAATCCATCGCGGCCTATGATGCGACCGTGGCCAATTACCGCCAAACCGTTCTTTCGGCATTTCAGCAAATTGAGGATAACCTGGCCGCGTTGCGCGTTCTGGAAGACGAAGCGAAGGCGGAAGACGTGGCCGTGCAGGCGGCACAGAACGCCCTGGATATTTCCACCTACCAGTACAAAGCCGGAACTGTAAACTACCTCACCGTCATCACCGAGCAGGCTATTCTGCTTTCGGACCAGGTGCAGGCCGTGAGCATTCTGACCCGCCGCATGAGCGCCAGCGTTCTACTGATCGAAGCGTTGGGGGGAGGGTGGGATGTTTCCAAGCTCCCCACCATAAAAGAGGTTTCGAACGGTAAATAGTTAAGGAGGACTTCCGTGCCTTCGTAACAGGTTTCTATCTTGCTAGGTTGGGATAAAGGCGTGAGGCGATTGCTGCCAGCACGACGGAAGATACCAGCAACATGGCAAAGTCAAAGCCCATGCCGAAGATGGTGCTGCCGCCGCGCACCATCAGCGCGCGCATGGCGTCAACTTCGTATGTCAGGGGATTCAGCCGCGCCAACACGCGCAGCCAGCCGGGCATGATGGAGATGGGATAAATGGCGTTGCTTGCAAAAAACAGCGGCATGGTAAGCAACTGGCCGATTCCCATGAAGCGCTCGCGCGTCCTCACGATGCAGGCGATGATGAGCGAAAGTGTGGAAAACGCTGCGGCGCCCAGCAGAATGGCCAGCGCGACGCCCGCCAGGTCACCCGGCCCCCATTTGATTCCCACTCCCAGAATCCACGCCAGCAGATAAACCGCAAATCCCTGTGTAAGGCCGCGCACGCCGCCCGAAAGCGCTTTGCCCAGCACCAGCGACACGCGCGGTGCCGGGCTGGCCAGCAGCTTGTGTACGATTCCCAGGTCACGCTCCCAAATCACTGCAATGCCGTAGAATATTCCGATAAAAAGGACGCTTTGGGCCAGCACGCCCGGAGCCAGGAAGTCCAGATAGCGCAGCGAGCCGCCGGTGGGGATGGCACGTACGCGCGAAAACACTTCGCCGAACACGGCGAGCCAAAGCATGGGCTGGAGCGCGCGCGTCACCAGTTCCGTGGGATCATGACGGAGCTTGCGCATTTCCATTTCCGTCAGCGCCAAGCATTGCCGCACAAATGCCGCACCCTGATTTTGCGGCCCTGCTGCTCTATCCGCGGCGCGCGATGGCGCGTCGAGCTCTCGAGATTTCACGGAAATCCCCTCCGTTATCCAGTTGATGCCCCGTGAAGTGCGCGAAAACTTCATCCAGCGTGGCTTCCGGCTTGGCCATCGATGCCCGCAATTCATCCGGCTGCCCGAGCGCTGCCACACGCCCCAGGTTCATTATGGCCACACGGTCGCACAAATGGTCGGCCTCTTCCATGAAGTGCGTGGTCAAAAACACGGTCATGCGGAACTCACCGGCCAGAGAATTGATGTGTTGCCACACCAACTGACGCGCCAGTGGATCGAGCCCCACGGTGGGCTCATCCAGAAAAAGCACCTTGGGCAGGTGCAGCATCGCCAGGGCGATTTCCAGCCGCCGCATCATCCCGCCTGAGTATCCCCTGACCATGCGATTTGCCGCGTCCTGGAGGCCGACGAATTCCAGCGAGGAGGAAATTCGCGCCTGCCGCTCCGATCGCGGCACGCCATAGAGCTTGGCGAAGATCAGCAGATTCTCGTACCCAGTCAATGTGCCATCGACGCTGACCAGTTGTGGTACGTAACCGATGGATTGGCGCACGCGGCTCGGCTGACGTTGGATGTCAAACCCTGCCACCACGGCGCGGCCGCCGCTTGGCGGAAGCAGAGTGGTGAGCATTTTGATGACCGTGGTTTTCCCTGCGCCATTTGGTCCCAGCAGGCCAAAGATTTCTCCCTGTGAGACGGAAAGATCAACGCCGTC
Source organism: Terriglobia bacterium (assembly GCA_030040295.1). Classification (GTDB taxonomy): domain Bacteria; phylum Acidobacteriota; class Terriglobia; order UBA7540; family UBA7540; genus Bog-366. Next base: position 5,865 of record JASHTZ010000661.1, read on the forward strand.
CACTGCCGTCAGATCTCCGTAGCGCCGCGTAAGCGCGTGCGTTTCAAGGATGTTCATGAAGGGTCGATTCCGAATCTCCTGTGGCTCGGTTTTTCTTGCAGGTTGGTCCGCCTAACCTCCATTATTCCATTGCTCGATTTCACCCGCCAGGCCATCAGGAGCGTTCCTTGGGGTGAGCGCGCGAAAATTCTCGAACCGGTGGAAGGTTATAAAATTGGCATTGTGAAAGGAATTGGCGCCGCCCAACCCGTCGTCGTAAGCCGTGCGCGAGAGGGCGATCAGATCATTCCCGTCAAACCGGAAGTCCACATATTGAAATGCATGAAATTTCACCTCGGGATGATGCAAAACGACTGCGCGGATTGTCCAATGATAAAGATCGGGAGAACTGATCAGCGCCAGCGTGTTGCGGATCCGATCGGGCTTCGGGCCAATGTGGCGTTTGGGCACCCAATTCGTCAGGCTGAGGTAAAGCCGCGTCGCCGGGTCGTAACGGACAATGAATTTCTTCGCGCCGCCGGGAAAGTTGACGAAGTCCTTCAAGGGATCGAACCCCAACACAGTCCCTTCCGGACAGGTGATTGCCACCAGCGCCTTCTCCTGCGGGTCGTCATCGCTTACCCGGTACATCGTTACGGGCAATCCCGCCGGGCCCGTGGCGATCGTCCCTTCCACCAAGCCGTGAAATCCGCCATGCAGAAATGACGGGTTCGACACGATGGGAGTGGAATACGTCCAGCTCGGATCCTTCAGCAGATCCGCCTTGAGCGGTGCCGACATGACGAAAAATCGAAATGAGGTTCCCCATCCGCGCGGCCCCAAGATGTCGAAGACTGATGCGAACCAGAGGCGGCCTTTGCAAATTGTGATGTTCCCGGCGTTGGTCTCCACCGGAACGCCCGGACGCAGCAGGCCATCTTCAGGTCCTGAGGGATTCGTCCACGTTTGCCCCCAGTCCGATGAGCGGCGGATAAAAATCCGGCTGTCGTCGCCCGAATGCGTTGTTCCGATCAAATAAAGGGCCTTGCCATGGATAAACAGCGTTGACCAGAAGGCAGGCTGGACGTTGTTCAGGCGCTTCCACGTCTTCCCACGGTCGGCGGAAATAAAAACGCGAGTGGTTCCGCTGGTGTGCTCGCTCGAACCTGGTCCGAACTCGTCGCAGGTGGCGAGATATTTTCCGTCAGGAAGAATGACCATGCTGGGTGATGAAAGATAGATGCGCGTGCTGGCGGGAGAGTGTGAAACTACTATTCCGGGGACTTGGGAGAAATCCTCCTGCGGTGGAGGGAAGTGAAATGCTCGAGCCGACTTCTCGCCAGATGCCCAGCCTCCGGCCATCGCGCTGGCTTGCAGAAATCTCCGGCGAGTCCATTTCATGCTCTCTCCCTTGCGCAATGCTACCTTTAGCATTCTACAACTCTTCGCGCATCTTCGTGGCCAACCTCAATGAGCGATTCCGTCTCTGTTGTAGCGGCGGTCTGCGCCCAGGAACGTGCTCATCGAGCGGCGGTGAAGCGCAATGAGCGCTTTCCAGGCATCATGCGAGTGGCCAATCGCCTCTCGACCATGTTAATTTACGGCTGACCGTTAACCGAGCGTGTCACATAAAGGTCTTAGCGTAAGATCAGGTCTCAACAAGTGACGGAAAGTGCGAACCATCGGAAGATCGCGCCCAATCGCATTCCGCTGATTTCCGCATTGGTGACACTGGGTGTGCACCTCGCGGGCAATCCGCATTACGGATTCTTCCGCGACGAGCTCTATTTCATCATTTGCGGCCAGCACCCTCAATGGGGATACGTTGACCAGCCTCCCCTGGCGCCGCTTATGGCCGCCGCTTCGCAATTGTTCGGCCACTCACTCTTTTTGCTTCGCGCGGGGCCGGCGTTCTTCGCAGCCGCTGCCGTTTACGTCACGTGCCTGCTTGCCGTGGAGATGGGTGGCGGCGCGTTTTCTCAAATCCTTGCTGCACTGGCGGTGTTCTTCGCTCCTGTCCTGATGAGTTTCGGAATGAAAGTATCGCCCGACACTATAGGTCTCTGGCTCTGGCCGCTTGCGGCACTCTATATTCTCCGCATCGTCAGGGGCGGCGACCGGCGTCGCTGGATTTGGGTAGGCGTCATCTTGGGTGTTTGCATTGAGAGCAAATACAGCGTCGTATTCTTCGCGCTCGCCCTGCTGCTGGGGCCTCCTGCTCACTTCCGAGCGAAAATGCCTTTTCTCGCGTTGGTTTCTGCTGGGCTGCATGGTTTGCGGTTTGATCGCGCTGCCCAACTTCCTTTGGCAGGCGCATTACGGTTTTCCCATGCTGGAGCTTTTGCGCAACGGCCAGCATGGAAAGAATGTGATCGCCGGTCCTGGTCAATACCTGCTTCAGCAGCTTCTGATTACCAATGTTTTTTTATCTCCGATCTGGATGATGGGGCTGGCGTGGCTGTTGTGGAAGCCGGGCTCGCGGTTCCTGGGGTTTACTTACTTATTGCTGATTATTATCATGATTGTGCTTCATGGAAAGCATTATTATCCGGCTGATGTATACCCGTATTTGATGGCGGCGGGCGGTGTGGTAATCGAAAGCTGGACGCGCAATAAGGAATCCCTCCGCCCGGTCGTCTCCACCGCGGCGATTGCTCTGGGGCTGGTCTTTGTTCCCTTTGCCATGCCCATTCTCCCGGAGGAGCAGATGGTTCGCTACACCAACATCCTGCTGGAGATTCTTCACATCAATCGCACTACACTCGCGACGGAACGGGGCCGCACTCCCACGCTCCCCCAGGATTGGGCGGATATGCACGGCTGGCCGGAACTGGCTGCAACCGTGGTTCGAGTTTTTGAATCGCTGCCGCCCGCGGATCAGCGCCAAGCCGTCATCGTCACGCAGAATTACGGTGAAGCCTCGGCGATTGAGTTTTTCGGAGCGCGCTACCATCTGCCTCCTGTGATCAGCGGGCACAATCAATATTTTCTCTGGGGAACGCATGGCGCAACGGGCAACGTGCTGATTGACGTGGCGGGCGACTGCGGCGCGAGCCGGCACCTGCTCGATTCGAGTGAGCGCGCGACCACGTTCAGCGCCCCGTGGGTGATGCCCTACGAACGCGATATCCCCATCATGGTTTGCCGCGGCATTCACGAGCCTTTGGGCGAATTATGGCCGAGCCTGAAGAGTTACGAATAGCGAAGGGACCAGGATCATCCTTCCCACCAACCCAAGTCGGCAATTCCCGCGGCGGGAAGTCGCAAAGACGTGTGGCGGCCAGTCCCTTGAATATGAATCTCGCTCTTTGATACCTGGATGTCGCTCACCATCGCGAATCGCTCCGGAACCTTGATGAGAAACGCCAGATAGCATGCGGTGGTCTTGCTTTTGGCCGGGACGATTGAAAATGTAGGAGCGTCGAGAAAAGGCGAGACTGCGAACGCCTGGCGGCGGGGCACGGGCCAGGGCGTCGAGCCAAATTCGAGCCCACGCGTCTGGCAGGCGCCATTCCAGGGCGGATCGCTCCGGGATTGATTCTCCTCCCAGATTGCCACCCAGGGAAAATCGGCGCGGCGGAAGACATAACCCACGAGAAGACGATGCGGCTCATTGATCGCTGCGACATATCCTACCTTGCGCCGGGTGTTCAGCAAAACTGAAACCAGGAATCCCCGCCCGACATGTGAAAAGGGCCGCGTGAGATCGACTCTTCCACCTCCCTGTGCAGGCGCGAAAGGCCAATGAAAACTCCGGTCCGAGTCGAGTAGATCTTTTCCATTGTAGCCGCCGGCATAAGTTTTCCCTCGCGTGCCGGGCAGGCCGATGCGGCTTATGTCGTGACCAAGAAAGGGTGGGCTGAGCGTTACGTGCTGCGTCCAGTGGAAAAGGTGGTCGGCTTTGTTATTATTCACGACAGTTTCGCGAAAGTAGGCCACGGATTCGCCGCGCCTCAGGAGGATTTCGCGAATAAAGTGCAGCCCTGCCACAGGAAGGTCCACCTCAAGCCTGAGGCTGACCTCGTGCGCTGACTCATGCAGCGCCGTTTTCTTCCATCTTGCGGAGGGCGCTTCGCCATGTGTTGAGAGGCCCTGCGCGGCTTCTTCCGCCGAAGGAGGGCCGAAGTAATCCAGGCAAATGTTGTGCCCGGCGATTCCTGAAAGCAGCTTTCCGTCGTTGATCGGTCCGTACTCGGTGGCGTGCTTGTCCGGGTGGTAAAGGTAGGGCTCCATGGATTTCCACGGAGGAACCCAGAGCGGATTGAGCACGGGCATCTCCGTCGCAGCGAGAAATTCAAATTCCGCGATGTGTCCGCCTCCGGTCAAGGTCACCAACTGCACGCGGTCGTTGTGAAGTGTGTAAGCCCCGCGCCCATTCCATTGAGACTTCAGACATGCGAGTTGCTTTGCCATCGAGCAGTCATCCTTCGTTTAACTTTTGAAAATCGTCTGATTGCAGCGGCGGTATGCGGCCGCGGTTATCGGCGCTCACGGAGCGCCGCTACAGTGGAGAACGGTCACAATGGTTTGTCATCCTCAAGGATGCGCGATTGATAATGCCTCACGACTTGGCCCCTGGCAAGCCCCCTTCCTGAGCTGCTGACCCACCTGCGGGCACCAGCATTCCGCCGTCCACCGCCACCGCGGCGCCGGTTATGAAAGAGGCGAGGTCGCTGGCAAGGAAAACGATGACTCGCGCCACCTCCTCCGGTCGGCCCATCTTGCCGCGCAAGTGCATCCGGTCGCAGAAGGCCAGCGCACCCGCCGGGTCGCGTCCCAGCGAAACCGCCCAGCGCAGCATGGGCGTATCGATTGCGCCGGGCATCACGCAGTTGGCGCGGATATTGTTCCGTGCGAAATCGAGCGCCAGGGAACGTGTGAGCCCCAGCAGGCCGTGCTTGCTCACCACATAATGAACGGAATTACCTACTGCGGCCACTGACTGCACCGAGCCGGTGATAATGACGGAGCCGCCGCCGCGCTTGATTATTGCGGGGATCACATACTTCGACATCAGGAACGCACTCTTCAAGTTCACGGTGAGCACCAGGTCCCAATCTTCTTCGGTACAGGTGGTTGCCGAGGCATAGCGTTGGATGCCCGCGTTGTTGACAAGGACGTCGATTCCACCGAACCTCTTCACAATTTTGGCGACGCCGGACTCCACCTGCGCGCGTTTGCTGACATCGAAATCAAAGAACTCCGCCTTACGCCCCACCCGCCGCAATTCCTGCACGGCCCGCCGCCCTGATTTTTCGTCAAGGTCAACCAACGCCAGGCTCGCATGGCGTCGCGCAAATTCCCGGCAGCACGCCAAGCCGATTCCCGACGCCCCGCCCGTCACCACCACAACCTTGTTCTTGAAATTCATATCGGGAGGACTCCTGTATTTTTCGGATTTCGGATCATTCTAACGGTGGCCTCTGACCGCCGAAGCGCTGATCGGCGATCGACGCTACAGCAAGGCGCCAAGACCTACCGGGCGTGCAGTTCCACCCACGACGGGTGGCGCAGCCCGTGATAGATAGTCTGATGCGCAATCTGGAAAGTGCGGTCTTTTTCGGGTTGGTTGCCGGTGTTGGTGTTGCGTGCATAAGCGGGAAAGCTGCTGCTTGAAATTTCCAGCCGCAGGCGGTGACCTGCAAGGAATACATTGTCCGTAAAGCCCGCGTCGAGGTTGAATTCGTACACTTGCCCGGGGTTCATCAGTTCGGGGTGCTCAAAGGATTTGCGATAGCGCGCGCGCAGGATTGCGTCCGTCAGGTTCATGGCATATCCCGACGGCGCAACGTCGCAAATCTTCGCGGTCCAGTCAGTGTCGCGGGCGTCACTTGAAGCAAAGAGGTGGACGGTGACTCTGCCTGCCGCTTCCACATCGTGAGTGAATGGAGCGGAGGTGTATACGAGCACGTCAGCGCGGTCCTCCACCGGCCGTTGGTCCCGCACTCCCCACAATCCGGGAACCAGGCCGGGAGAATATCCGCCGCCGTGTGTGGGCACAGGATCGGCCGGGTCATAGGTAAATTTATCGACCGAGTCTTTTGCTGAATTGGTCTCCTCGAGTGTGCCATCTCCTTTCAAAGTGTTGGCGTGCCCATTGCTGCCCAGGAAAAAGTGGACCGGCTTGTAACCCGGCGGCGGCCAATCGGGCAGTTGCTTCCATATATTGCGGCCCAGCTCGAAGATGTCCACGCGCACGTCGCGCTCGGCTCCGTTGTCGACGCCACGAATGTAGTGATCCAGCCAGCGGAGCTCGCGCGGCCGCATCTCTACCACGATCTGATTGCCGAAATCCATGTCGCCAATCACCGGTCCATACCGGCCATGGCCCCACGGTCCCCACACCAGCCGTTCGGCACTGCGCGCGGCTGGTCCGGTGCCGCGCTCGACGCCGAGAAAATCCTGCATCGTGCCTTTTTGGAACAGGTCGTACCAGCCACCGTAGAGAAAAACCGGAATGTTGAGATTCTTGGGAACGCCGGTCCAGCCCATCGCCCGCCAATATTCGTCGTAAGCGGGATGATTGAGCCAGTCGTGGTAAAAAGGCTGGCTGAAGCCTGCCTCCTCGAGTGCATCGCATACAGGAAGGTGGCGGAGCAATTTCGACCAGTCAAGAAAATCGTTTACTCCAATCAGAGTGTGGCGTCCGGTTTGCAGCGCCCAGGACATCATTCCGAGCTTGAAGGCGCCGCCGGGATATACGGTGGTGGTATAGAGGTCCGAAGGGCCGAAGCCCGCAATCATTCCCGCCAGCGCA
>JASHTZ010000662.1 GCA_030040295.1 Terriglobia bacterium
TCGAGGTATAAGAATGATTACCCGGCTTCAAGAATCCCGCCGCCCGCTTCATAAGGACGTTGCGGATATCATTTCCGAAAAAATCATTGCTGGGGAGTGGCCCACCAACTCCTTCCTTCCCACTGAAGCGGAGCTCTGCAAGGAGATGGGAGTAAGCCGGACGGTGGTACGTGAAGCCGTCAAGGTGCTGGAAAGCAGCGGATTGGTGCGCATTGACCGCGGCTTCGGGACGAGGGTTCTGGAAGCGAACCACGATTCGGTCTCGCGGCCTCTGAAGATGCTCCTGCGGCGAACCTCGAGCGACCTGAAGCACCTGATGGAGGTTCGTAAGATCATCGAGGTGGCCATGGCGGGTCTCGCCGCCGAACGCCGCTCCAAGGAAAACCTGACGGCGATGCAGAGTGCGCTCAAGGTAATGCGCGAGAAGCCCGGTGACTCAGAAGGCTATATGGAGGCCGATCTGGAGTTTCACGCGGAGATCGCCCGCGCCACCAAGAATCCAACCGTTCTCATGATCCTCGCCCCCCTGGGGGAGTTGCTGCGCAAGAGCCGCCTCGTGAGTTTCGTGGATCTGCAAGTAACCAAGATTCGCACTCACCAACATGAGGCCATTTTCGAATGTATTCGGCGGGGCGACGCTCCGGCAGCCCGCGCGGCGATGAATGAGCATCTGGGCGATACGGAGAAAGACTTGGGAACCGTGTCGTCAACCTAACTCGCGCCCTCCTCATCCGGGAAGTTCACTGTAAATTCAGCCAAACTCATTTCGCCCTTGGGTTAACAGCAACCGTTCGGGTTCGGGTTGGCGGTTGCAACCTGAATTGCTGACAATAAAGCTTGACACATCTGTCGATTCGCAATAGCTTAGCGCCAGATATCAGATATTTCAGAGAGGGGTGAACCCGGAAAGGGCTTAGACAGCTTATCAAGAGCTATATTGTCGCGGACTTGCATCGGGTCGAATCCAGGCAAGCACGTAAGCGCTTTTGAGGTTACAGGAAATCCTAAATTTAGTTTTCCCCCCGGTTGGCCCGCCCATCCGGCTATTAATCGGCCGCCGGGAATGAACGCCTGCGTCGAAAGTTCAAGGGTCAAAACAAACAAAGTGGAAGAAGATGAGTCTGCCATCAGCCTTGGTGCGGATTTTCCCTGTGGGTTTGGATGTCGCCGGTGAGCCCTTGGCGCGGACCGGCAACTCCACGCTGGCCGGTGCCATTCAGAACATCGCCGGGGCCATGGATTCCTGGGCCAGAATTGTGGTTACTGGCAGCACCGCATGTGTTAGGAAGTCAAAGATATCGAGGATGGGAGATTAAAAGGATGACTTTTTCGCGACGCGACATATTGAAGGGAGTTCTTGCGGCCCTTCCCGTGGCCAAGACAAACCTCTTTGCCAATCCCTTCGCGAAGCCCGACTCCAAGTACGGCGGGGTCCAAATCGGCATCATCATTTCTCCCTACAGCTTTCCGGATATTCCCGTCCCCGCTGATGAGGTGCTGAAGACGCTGCTTCAGGTTGGAATCAACGCGATTGAGATGCAGGATCTAAGAGCAGAGTTATACGCGGGTGCGCCAAGCCAACCCCGTGGGGGTTATTCGGGTTCCGCACGCGCCGCCGCTGGTTCAGGGCAAAATCTCTCGCCGCAGGAAAGACAGGAAAGACAAGAAGCGCGGCAGAAGGCTGCTGCGGAGCTGAAGCAGTGGCGTCTTTCCGCCCCGATGAGCAAGTACGAATCGCTGCGAAAGCTCTATAACGATGCCGGCGTGGAAATGTACGCATTCCGGCTTGCCAATATAACGCCCGCGGTCTCCGATGAGGAGTTCGATTATTTCTTCCGTAGCGCGCGGGCTTTGGGCGCGAACCAGATTACGGTGGAGCTTCCTGAAGACACCGGTCTTACCAAGAGGTTCGGCGAATTTGCAGAGAAATATCAAACCAGGGTGGGTTTCCACAACCACACTCACGTGAATTACCACAGTTGGGATACCGCCCTGTCACAATCGCCGTTCAACGGCGTTAATTTCGACGTTGGACATTACCTCGTGGCGACCGGTGAATCACCGATTCCCTTCATCAGAGAGCATCACGACAGGATTACCAGCCTCCATTTGAAGGATCGCAAGTTGCCCTCGAATGGGGGACGCAACATGCCCTGGGGGCAGGGCGACACGCCTCTAAAGGAAATTCTGCAATTGATCAAGGCCGAGGGCTACAAATTCCCGGCAGCCATTGAGCTGGAATACCGCATCCCTGAGGGGTCGACGACCCCCCAGGAAATAGCCAAGTGCCTCAAGTTTTGCAAGGATGCGCTGGCATAACCCAGCCCGGATTATTCATGAATTTCCTGGAGCCGTGGCGGAAAGAAGAAGGTTTCACGCAGAGGCCACGGAGTTCAAGCACAGAGAACACGGAGACGTCTCCGCGAACTTCTCTGTGCACTCCGTGATTCCATGGTGGGACGATTCCAACCGTAACAGACTCCGTGAACTCTGTGTGAAACGCTTTGGCAGTTGCTCTTCGCACAGTCATTTCATGAAAAAACCGGGCTAGGGGCTGAGAAGGAGCAATTGCCGCGTTTCGGCGGTTATCGGAGTGGCGAAATCCCCGGGCGCCCAGCCGTAGATCCTGAGAAGGCGACGTGCCCCACCGAGGAGGCAGGAAATGCCAGGACACCGAATTTCACGACGATATTTCTTTATGGGATCGTTGTTTACCGTAGCCGGCGCTACTGCTCCCTCGCTTGCCGCCGCTCCTGCCGGCAGTGTCCCATCACTGAAAGCCGGCGGGTACAAGTCCTTCAACGAAAGGCTGAACATTGCCGCAGTCGGGATCGGGGGCCGGGGGGCACAAAACCTGCATGGGATGGAGGGAGAGAATATTGAAGTCGTCGCCCTCTGCGATGCGGACTCCCGCCAGGGCGCTCCCACATTTAAGAAATACGACAAGGCGAAGCCATACTCGGATTTCCGCAGAATGCTGGACGAGAGCGGGAAGGATATCGACGCCGTGGTCATTTCGACTGCTGACCACATGCACGCCACTGTTGCACTGTGGTGCATGGAGCGCGGAAAACATGTTTATGTCGAAAAACCGCTGACGCGAACTCCCTGGGAGGCCCGCCTGCTTACGGAGGCAGCGCTGAAATACAAGGTCGCAACGCAGATGGGCAATCAGGGATATTCTCATGAGGGACACAGGACGGCTTGCGAAATCGTTTGGTCGGGTGAGATTGGGAACGTCACGGAGGTCCACGCCGTAACCAGCTCGCCCAACTGGCCCCAGGCCATTCCGTCGATTCCACCGGAAGAGCCCGTGCCGGCTGGACTTGATTGGGACCTCTGGCTGGGCTGCGCCAAGATGCGGCCATACACCTCCGGCGGCTGGGATAAGGACCACATCCCTGATGGCAAGACGGGCCCCTTCACCGGGAGTAACTATGGCTTCTATCTCCCACACGACTGGCGCGGGTTCTTTGATTTCGGCACCGGGTCGCTGGGGGATGCGGCCATCCACGCCTTGGGGCCGGCCAATCAGGCCTTACAATTGGGTTCACCTATAGCGGTCGAGTGCGTCCGCGCGGGAAAAACCAGCAGCTTCAGCTATCCCTTATACGCCGTGTTGCGGTTTGACTTTCCCGCCCGCGGAAACATGCCGCCCGTTTCTGTCTATTGGTACGACACATCGCGAACGGGCGACCCGGCGGACTATTACCATCCCAGGGGCCTGGAAAACGAGGTCCTGGTGCCGGAGCCGAACAACCTCGCCGCTCGGGGACGGCCGGATATCGGAACTTCTCGTGGGTGGAGTGGAAAGCCCATGAACTCCTCTGCAGGCGGATATTTTGCGACTCCTCTCGGCGGGGAGCAGCCGCACCGCAGGAATGGAAGCGCCCCCACCGGAGTGCTCCTCCAAGATGGGTCCATCTTTGTGGGTGACAAGGGCTACATGGCAACGGTGGGTAGAGGTGAAGGAGTGCAACTCTTGCCCGCTGCGCGCTGGGCGGACTACACCTTACCCCCGCCGGTTCTTCCCCGCTCCCCGGGACATTACCGCGATTGGCTCCGCGCCTGCAAAGGCGGCGTACCCGCCTGCTCGAATTTCAGCCTGGCAGGGCCCTACGCGGAATGGGTCACCCTGGGGGCAATTGCTTATCGCTTCAAGGGGAAGCTCGAATACGATGCGCAGGCAATGCGCTTTACGAATAACCCTGAAGCAAACCAGTACCTCAAGCCGGACTTTCGAAAGGGATGGGAACTGAAGCTCTAGCTCGCTGCCCAATGCGCCGGTTGGGAAATCAAAAATGCCAGGCCCCTTTCATTTATCTTTATTATCAACCGATGGA
>JASHTZ010000663.1 GCA_030040295.1 Terriglobia bacterium
TTTCGTGACGGCTACGCTCCCGCCCTTTTCCCGGCCGGGAACGCCGATCGACGTGACCGTTTCTTCGATTGGTGATGCGAAGAGTCTAGATGGCGGAACGCTTCTGTTCACTACGCTGCACGGCCCCGACGGCCAAATGTGGGCGACCGCGCAGGGGGCTTTGGAGAATGGCGGTTACTCCGCGGGCGGAAGAGGCAATACGGTGCAGGTCAATCATCCCGATACTTCGCGCATCCCCGCCGGTGGAATCGTTGAGCGCGACGCCTCAATGGATTTGAGCCACCTCACTCACCTTTCGCTTCTCCTGCGCGACCCGGATTTCCAGACCGCTACCGATGCCGCCGCCACCATTGACCGTGCGTTCGGCGAAGGCACGGCGCGCGCTGTGGACAGCCGGCGCATCGAGATTCGCGTCCCATCTCCCGACCCCGATGTGGTTTCCGCAATGCTAGCCAAAGTGCAGGCGCTGAAGGTGGCGATTTATCCCCAGGCGAAAGTGGTGGTGAACGAACGCACGGGAACAATCGTGATGGGGCAGCAAGTGACCCTTGGGGCGTGCTCGATACTGCACGGCAACCTCTCTGTGGTCATCACCACGGAATTCAAAGTGTCGCAGCCCATGCCTTACTCGCAGGGCACCACGCAGGTGATTCCGCAGACCACGGTGAAGGCTACGGAAAGCCCGGCGCGGCGCATTGAGTTGCGCGAAGGCGCGAGCGTAGACGAGTTGATTAACGGCCTCCAGGCCATTGGCGCCACACCGCGCGATATCGTCGCCATTCTGGAAGCGGTGCGCGCCGCCGGAGCCCTGCAAGCGGAATTGGAGGTTTTGTGACCCTGGCCATGATGAATCCCGGCGCGCACCTGCCCACCATCCGCTCGCTCTCTGCGGCTTCCGCGGGGAATCAGCCGGAATCCCCCGCACACAAGAAACTGCGCAAAGCGGCTCAGGATTTTGAGGGCATCCTGATTTCCGAAATGTGGGAGAAATTCAACGAGGGGTTCGCCGATTTCGCAGGGAAAACTCCGCTGGCAGGTTCTGACACCATGAATTCACTGGCTATCCAAACTCTGTCATCCGCCATCGCCAAATCCGGCGGGCTGGGAATCGGGAAAATGCTCGTTCACGCCCTCGAACCAACGCTCGACCGGGCGCAGCAATAATCGCCGCGCGGATTTGGATTCGTGGATGCGCAATTGCAGTGCCAACCCCCGCCTCGCGGCACTCCAAGCGCATTCAAAAAGCAAAATCAGTAATAGGTCTCGTGCGAAGGGTTGAGTTGCAGAACCACGATATTGATGCCGGAAGAGTGATCCTGGCCACCTGCCAAGCGGTATCTTGTATCTTTGTTCAGGACATCGCAGATTTCCTTGAAGACAAACCTGCCATATTTCGACCCGCCCCCCGCTTCGAAATTCACCTTCCCTCCCGGTGATTCTGCTGTATTGTTGGTTGCAGCCGCTTTCCCGTTACCCAAGGACACCCCCCAATGGCAGGTGCTTGGGTCATTTTTCTTGTGGATGTTCCAGATATGCCCGGCAGGGATTTTGTCCCAATCGGCAGGCTGGATTTCCTGACCGGTGCCGATAAACCGGTTGGCATTATAGGCGTTGATCCCTCCTGACTTCCCGAACCAGCGCTTCGAGACGAACCCCGCCGCGTACAGCCACGCCGCGACGCCGTCGTAACAGATGGGATTCGGGCCGAGCATATCGTCTTTCCGTGTCCTGATGGGGCCGTAAATGGAGCCAGTGAGTTTATCGATTGATTTTGCGGCCTTAACCACATCTTCGAGAGTCGGGTGAGGAGCGGGGAGGAAATAAAGAATTTCCTCCTTTACCTGATTCAGGCTTTTTCCGTGAAGACGAGTCTTCTCCAAGCCGATGGCGTAAGTGGCGTCATCCCGAGTGCCGTAGGGCGGGCGATAGTAGGCAACTAGACAAAGCAAATAAGCACGAGCGGCCTTGTGCTGGTCGTCGGAGCCGGAGTACCAGTATCCGCCGCCTTCGAGGGAAATATCCTTGCCGGCCTTAACCTTGTCGGTGATAAGGTGGTCCACTTCATCGCCCAAAACCTTATTGAAACCCTTCAGGAATGTGATCGTCTCGTCATACCTTTGCTGGTCGGTTCTGGCCATGCCATCCTCGGTTCATCATTTGGGCTCCGCCTCATCGCGGCGGGACTGAAGGACGTGATTATAAGGGAAAGGTTGCGGATGTGGCCGACAAATTTCCGGCCTTATTCTAAAAAAGATGACCCGTCCAATTGGTAGGTTGATTCAGCGGGCCATCGGAAGGCGAGGGAATTATCATGTTGAATCGTGTTGAGATGGCTTTGCATCCAACAGCCATCCATAATTCTCAGGAGGTGCGGGATGGACCTGCAATATCCAATCGGGAAGTTCGCGTGGAACCGCAGCGGCGAGGCACTGCTCTCAACCGAGGCGGAGCGGCAGCAGTGGCTTGCCGACATTGAGGCAACGCCGGCGCGGCTGCGTGCGGCCGTGGCGGGGCTGACGGAAGTACAGCTTGATACACCCTATCGCCCCGGCGGGTGGACGGTGCGCCAGGTGGTGCATCATCTCGCTGACAGTCACATGAACGCCTACGTGCGTTTCCGGCTGGCCCTGACCGAGAGCGAGCCGACCGTCAAGCCCTATGACGAAAAGCTTTGGGCCAATCTGAGCGACGCGCGCACGGCCCCTGCCGATATTTCATTAAGCCTGGTCGAAACTCTTCACCAGCGCTGGGTGAGATTCCTGCGCTCGCTTAAGCCTGAGGATTTTTCCCGTGTCTTCAACCATCCCGAACTCGGGCGGGTGAGCTTGGAGAAAAATCTGGCTATGTACGCGTGGCACGGGAAGCACCACGTTGCCCACATCACCAGCCTTCGCCGGCGCTCCGGGTGGCAGACGGCCAGCGCCTGAGACCGCAGCACTTGGCCTTATTCCTGCATGATGAGCAAGGTGGGATATGACGTCGCGAAGCTCGCGGGGCTGAACAGAACGAATTTCGAGGTGGAGATAATAATACCTGCCACGGCGCTGCCTGACATATTGAGCGTGAACGTTCCGTCGGGGTTGACGGACCAGGTGTTCGC
>JASHTZ010000059.1 GCA_030040295.1 Terriglobia bacterium
TTCTCAGGGAAGATTTGTTGATCAACGCCAGCGGTATGCTTGACAAGGTCCGTCAACCCGATCCGGTACTTGCAGAGGGTACGAAATTCCTCCGGCGCGAGTACTCGGTCGGTAAAGCCAACGTGGTTAAGTTCCAGCCAAAAAGCGCTTTGGGGATGCGCGTAATAGGCGCCTTTTACCTCTGAGACCGGGCCAACAGCCATTCCGCAGAATACAACTCTGAGGCCGACTGAAATTACGTCGGGGAGAATTTCGGCTCCGATGGATTGGACAATCATCCCACGCTTCCTTCCAGACTCACCCCCAGCAGCTTCTGCGCCTCGACGGCGAATTCCATCGGCAACTCGCGGAAGACTTGTTTGCAGAAGCCGTTGACGATCATGCCGATGGCGTCTTCGAGTGAAATGCCGCGCTGGCGGCAATAGAAAATCTGGTCCTCGCCGATTTTGGAGGTGGAGGCTTCGTGCTCAACGGTGGCGGTGGAATTTTTCACTTCGAGGTACGGAAATGTGTGCGCGCCGCACTTATCGCCGATCAGCAGGGAATCGCACTGCGAGTAATTCCGCGCATTGGCCGCGCCCTTCAGGATGCGCACCGCGCCGCGATAGCTGTTCTGCCCGCGCCCGGCGCTGATGCCCTTCGACACGATGGTGCTCTTGGTGTTTTTGCCGATGTGAATCATCTTGGTGCCCGTATCGGCCTGCTGGTAATTATTGACCACAGCGACCGAGTAGAATTCACCCACGGAATTGTCGCCCTGCAGGATGCAGCTCGGATACTTCCAGGTGATGGCGGAGCCGGTCTCGACCTGCGTCCAGGAGATTTTGGAATTCACGCCCAGGCACTTGCCGCGCTTGGTCACGAAGTTGTAGATCCCGCCCTTGCCGTTCTTGTCGCCCGGGTACCAGTTCTGGACGGTGGAATATTTCACCGTGGCGTTGTTGAGCGCGACCAATTCCACTACGGCGGCGTGAAGCTGATTCTCATCGCGCATGGGCGCCGTGCAGCCTTCCAGGTAACTGACGTAAGCGCCCTCGTCCGCCACGATCAGCGTGCGCTCAAACTGCCCGGTATCCTTGGCGTTGATGCGGAAGTAAGTGGAAAGCTCCATCGGGCAGCGCACACCCTTGGGCACATAGGCAAACGACCCGTCACTGAAGACGGCGGAATTCAGCGTGGCGTAGAAATTGTCGGTGTAGGGCACGACGGAACCAAGATACTTTCGCACCAGCTCGGGATGCTCGCGCACTGCTTCCGAAAACGAACAGAAGATGATGCCCATGTCGCGCAGCTTTTCCTTGAAGGTGGTCGCGACGGAGACGCTGTCAAACACCGCGTCCACGGCCACGCCCGCCAGCAACTCGCGCTCCTTCAGCGGAATGCCCAGCTTTTCGTAGGTCTTCAGCAGCTCCGGGTCGATATCCTCCGGCCGCTTGGGGGCGGCTTTCTTGGGCGCGGCGTAATAGCGAATCGCCTGGTAATCGATGGGCGGAAACTTCACGTTCGCCCATCTCGGCTCCTGCATCTTCAACCAGTGGCGATAAGCCTTCAGTCGCCACTCGATCAGCCATTCCGGCTCCTGCTTTTTCGCGGAGATCAGGCGAATGACGTCCTCATTCAACCCGGGCGGAACGGTTTCCTGCTCGATGTCGGTGACGAAGCCGTATTTGTATTCTTGTGTTGCCAGAATTTCGACATCGGTTTGTGGTGTTGGCATAACGACCTCCAGTGGTCAGTGAACAGTGGGCAGTGGAAAGAACATCATTCGGGTCACCGGCCACTTTCATAATTCATGCTGCGGCAATTCTCCCCATCTCGCGTAAGCGCTTCACGGTTTCCGCCACGCGGTTGAGGCAATAGTCGATCTCCTCTTGCGTGGTGAACCGCCCCAGGCCGAAACGCAGCGGCGTGCCGGCGATTTCCGCCGGGACGCCCAAGGCTTGCAGAACGTAAGACGGCTCGGGCTTCTCCGACGTGCAGGCCGAGCCGGATGAAAGCGCGATATCGCTCATCGCCGCCATCAGCGTGGGCGGATCGATGCCGGGAAAACTGACGCTCAAATTGTTGGGCAGCCGGTGCTCCAGGCTGCCGTTGAAGTGAATGCCGTCGAGCCGAGCCAGCAGGCCGTCCTTCAGCCGGTCGCGCAGCCCGGCGAGTCGCCGCGATTCTTCCGGCATCTCCTGGCGGCAAATCTCGCAAGCCTTGCCCAAGCCGACTATTCCAGGAACGTTCAAAGTGCCTGAACGCAGCCCGCCTTCGTGCCCGCCACCGTCGATGATGGGCTCAAGATCCACTTGTGCGGCCCGCCGCCGCACGTAAAGCGCGCCCACGCCCTTGGGTGCGTACATCTTGTGCCCGGCAATCGAGAGCAAATCGATGTGCATCGCCTCGACATCCAGCGGAATCTTGCCGGTGGCCTGGGCGGCGTCGGTATGGAACAGGACACGTCGCTCGCGGCACATCCGGCCGATCTCGGAAAGCGGCTGCAACACCCCAATTTCGTTGTTCGCCGCCATGATGCTCACTAGCAGGGTTTTTTCCGTGATGGCTCGCATCAGATCGTCAAGATCCACCAGGCCATCGGGCCGCAGGCGCGCGTAGGTCACGCGGAAACCTTCCTGCGCCAAGCGCGCGGCGGAATCGAGCACCGCCTTGTGCTCTGTGGCGGCGGTAATGATATGGTCGCCCCGGTCGCGATAGCGGTGCGCCACACCTTTCAGGGCCAAGTTGTCGGACTCGCTCGCGCCCGAGGTGAAGACGATTTCCTTCGTGCCGGCATTGATCAGTTTTGCCACCTGCTTGCGGGCGTTTTCCACCGCCGCCGCTGCCGTCCAGCCGAACTGATGATTGCGGCTCGCCGCGTTGCCGAAGTTCTCGGTGAAGTAAAGCAGCATCGCTTCCAGCACGCGCGGGTCAACAGGTGTGGTGGCGTGGTTATCGAGGTAGATGGGCAGCTTCACAGCGCGCCTCCCTCGATTTGCACCAGGGCGCCGGAGGAGTCTGAGAGACTCGAAATGGTGACAGCGCTCAGGGCCTTCACCAGCGTCTCGTTTACCTTTTGCAGGGGCTCACGAACCGTGCAGCGGGTCATCTGGCTGCATTCGCGCTTGTCCGTGACGCAGCTTGTTATGAAAAGCGGCCCTTCAATGGCTCGAATGACCTCGAATGCGGAAATCTCCCGAGCGGGCTTGGCCAGCGTGTATCCCCCATTCGTACCGTGTTGGGAAACCAGAAGGCCGCCCTTGGCCAGCTTCTGAAGTATCTTGGCGAGCAGTTCGGTCGGAATTCCATAGGCCCGCGCAATCTCCTTGGCACTACAGGCCGTATGTTTAGGCTGCTCAGCTAAATGCCTTACGGCAATTAGTCCATAGTCGGCTTTTTTGGAGAGTCTCAGCATAGAAATATCCGACAACTTCAGTCGGATATATATTACCTCTGGTGTGGAATCTTGTCAAGGCAGGTTTGCCAAATGAAAAGGCATGCCCTATTTGGAGGGAACCGCCGGATTGGGGGAAACCACGGCCGGGGGTGAGGGTTTGAACCCGGCCAGCTCCATGCCACGCCGGGGTTCAGGATTCTGCATAAAGGTTTTCCAGACGAATTCCGTCCGCAGGTTCTCGGCCATCAGCATGGTAATTCCTGTATCGATGCCGATCACATCGGGGTCATACCACTTTTTGAGAGGGTTAAACGCGTCCACCAGGCCGTATTTGCTCCAGGCATCAAAACCGTATGTGGCGCGCATGTTGCGCAGGACAGGCAAAGTGGCTCCAGGCAGAAAAGCCAGCGAGCCGCCCGTCGCGCACGGCACCACAGTTCCGTCAATGGGTCCGATGGCGGGTGGGCCTCCCCAAACAACATAACCCCCTCTAGAGTCTGATGCCGTTATTCCCCAAAGTTCGTCGCTGTAGTCGGGAAATTGACCTTTCAATTCCAGGCAGAAGCGGCGGTGGGCTTCCGTGGCGATGCAGGAATTCTGAAAATAATTTGCATAGGCGTCGCGTTTATCGCGGAAATCAAACCACGCCTGCGAGTATTGATGCACAAAAAGGGGAGCAAAAGAACCGATATAACGCAGGCCATCGTACTCAAAAGTAATGCGCGTCCAGGCTGTCCAAGTGTCGGGCTTTAATCTGTTGTGCGAGGACCCCATTCCCAACAGATACATCATCATCAGTTCGCTATAGTCCTGCCAGCGGTAAGGCAGGAAGCCGAGCTCCGGCATCCACCCCATGGAAAGAAGGCGCGTGTCCTCCGCCAGCCAATTCCATTCCACACGGTTGAAAATGTCCTCAGCGAGCTGGCGGATTTCCGTAGTCTGGAAGTGCTGGCGGCAGGTCAATACCCCGCAAAGCAGAATCGCCGTATCGATGGAAGAGACCTCGGAATCCCACAGGCGCTCGCCCGTATTTACATCGGCAAAATGAAAAAAGAAGCCCCGATGGTTGGGCAGCTTGTTCCAGAGAAAGCGCAGGGTGGTGAGCACGCGTTCGCGCGCCTTGTAGGTGGAAATCCACCGGCGTTGGTCGGCGATGCAAATCGCGGTCAGCCCAAAGCCCGTGGCCGCAATGCTCGACACCACGGTCTTATCATTGCCTCGAACATTGCACCGGTCTTTTACAAGGCCAGTTTCGGGGCTGGCCTCGTCCCAGAAGAACTGGAAATTGGCGTGCTCAAGCTCGTCCAGGAAAAGGTCATCTTCATAGGCAAGGGGAACCGTGCCGCCCGTCCGCGTCCATGCAGGAAGGGCGGCCTGCGGATCAGAGGCATAAGAAACCACCTCGGGGATGGGGACAGCCAACGCCGCAGACCATCGGGCCATCCGCGCCAAGCACTGCCGCCGAGACTCCAATCGCTTCGTCATTCTTCCATCCATCCCCTAGCATCCATTATAGAACTCTGCACTCGCTTGAGATCCCCCCAGCGGGAAAACTCAGGTGCGCACTGGGCAAAAGATTCCGTCTCCAAACCGTTGGAGGCAAGGCAGCATCACACGGAGGGGAGCGGTTTTGCCCCGCAGTAAGACAGAAGGACGGAGAGAAAATGCGCCGCGCGTTGAAAGCCTTGATTGTTATCGTGGTGTTGGTGGCGGCCGGGGTGGCCATCTCAATCCTGGTGAGGCATTATTTCGCCCCTCAACAGATCACGCTGGAGGGCGCGGTCCTGGTGCGCAACGACGACGTCGACAAGCAGGTTCCCATTGTTGGCGTGGAGGTGAGCGTATCGGATGATCGTGGTGCGTTACACCAAACATGGACGAGTTCAACGGGCCTGTTCAACCTGAGTTTGGCCAGGAATCCCCGCGAAAGGGGTCCTCTGATCCTCCAATTCCGACACCCGCAATATCTTCCCCTCAATCTCCCCGCGTTTCCCAACCACGGCCTCTGCGTTGCTCGCCTGGAGCCGGTTGAGGAATCAGGCAGCGCAGGCACGCCGGCCCGGCAAACCGGGATTTCGCACGTCACGGTGAAATACTCCATCAATTCCACATCTCTGGTGAACGCCGGCAGCATCGTAAAGACTTTTCGCGTGAGCAACATTGGCAATGTTCCCTGCAATAGCCACTGGCCCTGCTCGCCGGATGAGAGGTGGAAAGCCTCAATTGGCACAGCCAACCTCGATGCTCCTCCGGGAGACACCTTTCTCAATGCGCGCGTCGCGTGCATTGCCGGTCCCTGCCCATTCACCAACATTAGATCCAACGGATTTTCGCGGGGCGGTCCTACGCTCCACGTGGCGGTTCTCGATTGGTCGGATCCGACCGTCTTTCTCTTTGAAGCCGAAGTGTTCCGTTCGTTGTCGAGCGGCAGCACACGCATTTCCTACCCTGTCATCTTCGGTCAAACCATGCATTTTACAGTTCCCGGCAGCGCCGAAGGCGTCTACCTCGAGGCGGATGTTGACCAGGATTCCATTGTGTTTCCTCTCGGACCGGAACCTTACCTTGGTTGGGCCACCTGTACGGAAAGGGTGGAGGCCGACCACGCCAAAGCCTACCAGTGCCAGCTAAAATCGGGATTCGCCTTCAGCAATTGACGGCACGCCAAAATTCGGGTGTTGTCCGCGTTACCGGGAAAATTCCACCAACCCGAGTCCATGCGATGGAAGGCTGATGGAAAAAACCGCGGGATCTCCGGAGGAGATTTGCCGAACTTCCGGCGGAGGAAGCTGACCCGCCTCGCGCAGAAGTTCAAGCTGCCCGCGCGTCGGGAATGCGGGGCTCCCCATGGCTTGCCATGCCGCGAGCGCCGAGCCGTGATTTTCGTCCACCTCCCAGACGGCTGCCCGTCGCCGGTCCCCAAAATTTCTGAGCGATAAGTGAAACTTTTTTTCCGGCGCGGATTCGCCGGGTGGTGCGTAGTTCCAGAGCGCGACGATGATTGCGCCGTCGGCGCGCTTCGTGGCCAATACGGATTGCGAATCGACTGCGATTCGCGTAGTTCCCAGGCGATGCAGCAAGGCAAAGTCGTTAAAAGCGGCTTTGGGAACGTTGTCTTCCGCCATCAGCCCGTAACCACCGTAAAACGGCCGTTTTACGATTCCCTGCTCCTCGAAAACGTCGGAGAAATCCCAGTAGGCAAGCGTGTCTACCAAGCCGTCGCATCGGCTGATCGTATAGGCGAGCCAGGGGCCCATGAACGCGGAATCCGTTACGTCTGTTTCGGTCAAATAAGTGGCATTGTATTCACTGAAAATGATGGGAAGGTCCGGCCGCGGCGATGCCTCGACCTCATCGTGAACTTTTTGGACTGCGCGCGGAACCATATCAAGGCGGGAGACCTGTTCATGCGTGCCGAAAACGTTCTCCGCCGTGTCATTGGCATAAACGTGCGTGGAGACGAAATCCAGGGGAGTTTTATGGTCAACGCAGTGCCGGATGAAGGCGCTGATCCAGGCAGCCTGAGCTGTGGCGGGCCCGCCGACCCGCAGCCGCGGGCTCACGCTCTTAAGGGCGCGCGCCGTATTGTCGTAAAGAGTGAAATAAGTCTCCTGCTTGGGTTCACCGGCCCAGAAGTCGATGTTCGGCTCATTCCACACTTCGAAATACCATTGTGAAACTTCATCCAGCCCATAGCGGGCCACCAGGTGGCTCGCAAAATTGCGAATTAGGTCGCTCCAAAGTTTCCAGTCCCGGGGAGGCGAAACGTAAGGGTGGTACCAAAAGGCCTGCTGATGAGGCGTGGAGGCCAGCGATTTGGGCATGAAGCTGAGTTCGACGAATGGCCGCACGCCGTTGGCCAGAAGCCCGTCATAAATCTGGTCGATGTAGGAAAAGTTGTAAACGGGACTGCCGTTTGCGTCCGTGTCGTACAGCCCGACGTCGTCGTCAAGAATCCCGTGGAAACGGATAAATTCGAAATCCGTGGCGCCCTTCACCGCTCTCAGATCGTTCCGGTAACTTTCGCGCAGGGAGAGGATCGCCCTCCCCGAGCCGAACATCCGCTCCCAGTAATGAGGGAAGGGGTGTGATGGGGCGCTGGCGTCAATGGTGACCGTTTCGGATTGGAGATCGGGCGGGGAGGCCTGGGCGCGCAGAAAATCGCGCCCACTAAAGTAAAGGCAAAAAGCCAGAAGCCAGAATACCGTCGCCCCGCCTAATCCAGGGTGGGAATTCTTCTGACTCGCGTTTTCTGACTCTTGACTCCTGTTTTCCGGCTTCTGTCTGCTGTTCCTCTTCACTTCCACGTCCACGTTAGAAGCTGAATCTGCCCTGGAACTCCACTTCAGGAATTAATGGCCCGCCAGAAACCTAATTTATTCCGGAACGCCGTCGAGAATCTGGCTGCAATCCATGAACAGAGCGCCGTTGACGTCAAAAACCAATCCAGTGAATCGCGTGACCCCGCCGGTGTAGACGTTTGAGGTGTTCAGCAGTTGTGTGTCCGCATCGGCGTAGACAGCGATGGTGTTAGGGTTAGTCAGAAGGTCCGTGGCGACAAGCGATTGCGCGAGGGTGGTGATTGCATCATAAGGTGCAAGCGCGACGGTATACGCCGTGAAGCCATTGGTTTCGGAGATTGCCGTAACTGTCCCATCGATGGTCTGCGGCGCTAGGTCGAGCGTCGTTATGCCTTCGTAGTCTGGAGAGCTGAATGTTCCGGGGGTGTAAGCAGAAATATTTTGGCCCAGAAACAAGCTGGAAGCGCTGAAGTTCGGTGCAAACGGGAGGCTCTGCACGTTGCTGAACTGTCCGGACACGCCGAAAAGTGTGTTGGAGAAGTATTGAAATTCGTTGTTGCAATAGGGGGGGTTAGCGGTGTAGCAGAGTCCTGATTGGATTGGCAGCATGATGAGGTCGCCCGATTGAGGAAGGTTGGGTCCGTACGTTATTGGACCGATAACAACCATTGGCGACGCGGCGTCTTGGGCCTCCACACGAGTCGCCAGCAGCGAGGCGTCAGGTTGGACAGCCAAGTCCATATCCACGAGCATATCGGGCAACAATGAAGAAAGGCCATCGATGCCCTGATAGGTCGTGCTGTCATCGCACAGTACGGCTATTGAGACTCCGTCGGTGGTTTGCGCCACGAAGCTACTCGCGGCGGTGTTGATGGAAGTAATCTGGCTTTGGACGGGCCCCATTTTCCCATTCAGTATATTGGTCGGCGGAGAGGCAAGCGCCAGCGGCGTCAGCGTAAACACCGGCGAAGTCGTATAGCTCACTGGGGTGGCGCTAATGTCCACGGTATAGGATTGAGGGACCTGTAGATCCAAAGACAGAGCCATCCCTGTCCCACTGATCGTGATGGGGTTGGGAAGGTCCACCGTCGTACTCCCACTCGCTGGAAAGCCACACGGCTCGGAGATGGTAGACTGGAGTTCCTGGCCCGTAGGCTGCGTGCTAAATATGACAAACGAGCAAGAACCGGCCTTGACCGTGGCAGAGGTATAGGTGCCCTGCGGAACGCTGAGCGTTACCAGCGGCTCCGCAGCGCCATTAAGGTGCATCCATTCGCCCGGCCCACTTCCCGAGGCGTTGTTGTATAAGGTGACGGAGTTGCCTGCCGTGCTGGTGAGCGTCATGCTGCTAAGCCCCACGTAGAATTTCGCCAGCATATCGTTGGCAGTGCTGGTCCTCAGCACCAATACGGTGGTGCTTCCCGTAAGCACGGAAGGGGCCGAACCCACATTCCCGCAGCCCGTAAACAAACTTGCGGAGACGGCCAGAACCAGGAGCGCCCGAATTGCGTTGCGCATGTTTTCCCGGCCCCCGAACGCTTTGCGCAGTTCCATCTTCGCACCTGCCGCGTCTTGTCGGTACGATTTGATTTCCGTTCATTTTACTCCCGGCGTCAACATTTAGAAGCTGAATCTGCCCTGGAATTCCACGACGCGGCCCGCCAAACCCGCGGTGGCAAGCCCGAAGTTCGCGGTGTTATTCAGCGAAGTGCTTGCTGAGTCGAAGCCGAACGGTGCCAGGTTCAAGGTATTAAAGATGTTAAAGAAGTTGGCGCGAACTTCGACATTCGCCAATTCACCCAGGCGGAGGAAGGAGGGTAGCAGGAAGCTCTTTGCCACGCTCAGGTCCGCATCGCGATAGTGCGGCCCGCGGAAGGAATTGCGGCCGATTCCCG
>JASHTZ010000664.1 GCA_030040295.1 Terriglobia bacterium
TGACGCGAGCCGGGTCATTTACGGCCGGCAACTGCACAACCAGTTCGAAATCTCCTTGTCCATACTCGGCGATCGTCGGTTCGGTTACCCCGAGCGCGTCGACACGGCGGCGAATGGTGCTCATGGCCTGCTCGATGGCTTGATTTCGAATGGTGGCGGCCGAACTTACTTTCAGGATCATCCACCGGGAGGTTTGCTCGCCCGGCACGCGATCCAAATTCCAGTCGGTAAAATGGTCAGCCACCAGGGACTGCAGGTCGGAGGCCCGGTCCGAGGGAATACCCTTGATGAGGATGCGGTGAATGGGAGGTGACTGGGTCTTGTCATCGTTCGGTTGAATATCCGCGTAGGGAATACTCGCGGATTTCATGTCGTCCTTCAGGCGTCCAAGGGCGTCGTCTGCCACAATATTCACGGCGTCCTCAACTTGCACCTGCAAAATCAGGTTGGTTCCGCCTTGGAGGTCGAGCCCCAGGTGAATGCGGTTGTGGAGATTTGACTTTAGCGCCTGGAAATTCCCGGGAAATCCGGTGATTCCCAATACACATGCGAGGATCACAATTAGAACAACGATTGCCCGAGTCTGAATCTTGGTTTGCACCGAAAAGTCTACCTCTGTTTTTCTGCTCCGAATTCGATGGGCTGCGGAAACTTCACGGCGGCGGCGGGGGGCGGAAGATTCTGCTTTGGCGCGGCGAAATATCCCGGCCGCAGGATTTCACGCCCCTACATATCGTGATGCGATGTAATTGACCGTCGTTGCCTCATGCTGACAGGTGATGGGTCATGAGCGCATTTGACTTTGCTTGCCTGTTTATGTGAAATCGGGTACGACTCGATTGTGCAATTGAGGCCCCCGAGGCGTTATGGCGAGGTGACGGCTGAATTAGTACCCGCGGGAGCCGAACCTTGCGCAGGCCCGGCGCGCCCGCTGACCTCAAGGGGCGATGAAGCACTTTAGCGTCACGGAGTGGTTCGGTTCTGATGAATTTCGCATCCTAATTTCGGATGATTATTCCGGAGGACCTGTCGCCACGGCTCAAAGGAGCCAAGGCGCCGCCATCCGCGTGGCGGAATAAGGAGGAAAGCATAAATGCTATCCCGCGAAGAGCTGAAGCGGTGGACTGGCACGGACATCGTGTTGGTGCTCGTTCCTGGATTGGTCGGGGGTGTAGTCTTGGGTTGTTCCCTGATGTTTGCAGTCCAGTCACGCGACCCGGACCTCGATTTTCGATTAATTTCGCAGGCAGCGGGTCTGGTGCAGCGATATTACGTAGACCGGGACGCTGTTCAATCCCGCGCCATGACTTATGGGGCGATCAGCGGGATGATGAATTCGCTTGGTGACACGGGCCACAGCCGTTTTCTCAGCCCGCAGATGGTGGTTGAGATGGATGAACTTGAGCGGAGCAAATTCCAGGGAATCGGCGCCGAAGTTCAGTTGCGTGCAGGGCACGTTGTGATCGTCGTGCCCATGGATGGATCTCCCGCGCAGCGCGCCGGGCTGAAAGCCGGCGACATCATCCTGAAGGTGAATGGTCAGGACATCAGCGGATGGCCTTTGGACAAAGTTGTGGGGCAAATCTCCGGACCCGCGGGCACGACGGTGACGCTGACCGTTCTTACGCCCGTGTCGGACCAAACTCGGCAAGTCACGTTGACGCGCGCCACCATCAACATTCACAACGTGACCTGGCAAACATTGCCAGGGACCAAGATCGTTCATCTCCGAGTGGCAGCTATGGATAGCAGCGTGACAAATGATTTGCGGAGGGCCCTGGCTGAAATCAAGATGGAGAAGCCGGCTGCCATCGTCCTGGATTTGCGCAACAATCCCGGTGGTTTGCTTGGCCAGGCTGTGGAGGTGGCGAGCCAATTTCTAAAAGGTGGCAACGTTTTGCTGGTGAAAAATGCGCGCGGGCAGGAGAAGCCTGTCGCGACCCAAACCGGAGGCGAGGCAACGAGAATTCCACTCGTGGTGCTGATAAACGGCGGCACCGCGAGCGGCGCGGAAATCGTGGCAGGCGCGCTGCAAGATGCGCACCGGGCCCAGTTGGTGGGTGATGCAACCTTCGGGACGGGCACGGTCTTGAAGGAATTCAAGCTCATGGATGGCTCGGCGCTTCTGCTGGCCATCGAAGAGTGGCTCACACCCTCGGGAAATGTGATCTGGCACAAAGGCATAACTCCGAACATCGTCGTCTCGCTGTCGGCCGGAGTTCTGCCGCTGTTCCCGGACGCCGAGCACTCCATGACCGCAGCACAACTTCAGCAGAGCCATGACGCGCAACTCCTTCGCGCCATGGACTTGCTGGCCCAGGGAGAGGCCTCGCCCGCCGTGGCAACTCGCAAGGGCCGATAGTCAAAGCTCGCGCTCTGATCCATCCTGGTGAAAGGCAGAAACGTAATCAGGTATTTCGTGGGTCACAATCTGCCTTGTTTCGCCACAAACAGGCAGCGTCGGTTCGGAGTTCGCGTGCCAAACGGCCTCGCAATGCAACCCTGTGCGCCCATCCGCCTATCCATCAGAATGGAGAGCTTCGTGACACTCTGTGCGGGCTTGTACCAGCCCACTCCAAGCACCTTGCATTGAAGCTCAAATCCTTCGACCATGGCCCAAGAAGGGCAGCCCAACTCCAATCCCTGGCTAATCGCGATCTCCGTGATGCTGGCAACCTTCATGGAGGTTCTAGATACCTCTGTTGCCTCGGTCGCGCTCCCACACATTGCCGGCAGCCTGTCAGCTACCTTGGATGAATCCACCTGGGTGCTGACCGGCTATCTGATTTCCAATGCTGTTGTGCTGCCCTCCACGGACTGGCTGAGCAGTTTCTTCGGGCGCAAGCGATATCAGATTATCTCGATTAGCGCGTTTGCGGCGGCTTCCGCGCTATGCGGCGCGGCCACCAGCCTTCCGCTTCTGGTTTTGGCGCGGGTTATTCAGGGAGCGGCGGGGGGCGGGTTGCAACCCGTTTCCCAGGCCATTTTGCTCGAGAGTTTTCCGCGCGAAAAACACGGCCAGGCAATGGCGGTGTTCGGCCTGGGAATTATTCTAGCCCCATTGATCGGGCCGACGTTGGGAGGGTGGATCACCGACGCTTACTCGTGGCGCTGGGTTTTTTACATTAATATCCCGATCAGCATCGCGGCGGTTCTGATGATCCAGGCTTTCGTCGAGGACCCGCCCTATGCACGCCGGACAAAGAATCTGCCCATCGATTACATCGGGCTTGCATTCCTGGCGCTATGGCTGGGAGCCCTCCAGACGATTCTGGACAAGGGGCAGGAGGCCGACTGGTTCGGCTCGCACTGGATCTCCTGGTTCGCCGTCGTCTCGATTCTCTCCATGGTGGCGTTCGTGGTTCACGAATGGCGCACCCCGCACCCGCTCGTGGACCTACGCGTGCTGCGGAACCGCAACCTGGCCGTGGGCTGTTTTATGATCGGTTTGATCGGCATCGTAATCTACGGCACGGTCACCCTGCTGCCGCTTTTCCTCCAGGATCTGCTGGGCTACACAGCATACGACAGCGGCCTGGCGCTCTCACCGCGGGGGATTGGGGCATTAATCTCCCTGCTGATCGTCGGCCCGCTCGTCGGCAAAATCGACAGCCGCGTGCTGATTGCGGGTGGAATCGCCGTCCGGGCGCTCTCGCTCTTCATGCTCGGCGCGCTCAATCTCCAGATGGGCATGTGGAACATCATCTGGCCGAACATCATCAACGGTTTTGCCAACGGATTCCTGTTTGTTCCTCTCACCACGCTGACGGTGGCGACTCTCTCCAACGAGGAAATGGGCCGCGGCACGGGGCTTTATAACCTTACGCGCAATCTGGGCGCGAGTTTCGGCATTTCCATTGTCACCACCTTGTTGGTGCGCGGCCAGCAGCGCCACCAGGATCTGATGGCAGGTCATCTCACCGCCGCCAACCCGGCTTTCGTACAGCTTCGCCGCCAGTTGACCGGCGTTTTTACATCGCACGGGCTGGGATTACCGCTTCAGCGGGCCTACGCAATGATTTATGAAACGTTTCGGCAACAGGCCTCCCTGTGGGCTTACGTTACTGACTTCCGCCTGTTGGCGATTCTCAGCCTTGCCTGTATTCCCTTCCTGCTCCTCTTCCGCCAGGGCGAGAAGCGGCGTCAGCGAATCGCCTTGCACTGAGTTTGAGTTGAGAACCCTATTCGCGAAAGAGGCAGAAGCAGCGGCTACCCGCCCCTGGCATTCTCTCCTCGACTGCCGACCAAATCAGGCGGCCGACTATATCGAAAGTGATAGCGGCATGCCTTCCTTTTAGCGGCAGTCGTGCTATACCCGGAGCGCAATTGACCCAATTGCCCGGTCAAACTACCCTGATGGCCACGATCGAGAGTGAAGCGAAAGGATGGAATTGGGCGCGCCGGAAATTGGCAATTCTGGGCTACGAAGGCGGCGCGTTGGCTACAGACAGGAGCGGAACGCCATGTGGGCATTTGATTCCGGGGATCTCGATTTGATCGGAGGAAGGTAATTGCACGCCCCATCAGCAAGTCCAGCCGGCTGGAGGGATGGCGACGGTAGCTTCCAGCCCACCCGGCAAGCCCAAGCTATTTGGGTCAGTTCCGGCACGGAAGGCAAGAAAGGGGCGGGGAGCAGGGAATGCCAGGCAATGGCGAATTCACAAACGGGCCAGAAAGGGGTGGATTCGGCCTCACCGCACTCGATAGAGAGATCATCGCCCTCATGATGGCTGGGCATACGAAAAAGGAAATGACGGTGAGACTCGGGATGGGCAGGCAGGCCCTGCGGCGACAGATTCGAGGCATCTGCCAGAGGTTGGACGTTGACAACGAATTTGAACTCGTGCTGTTTGCACACTATCACCGGCTCAATGATTTGGAAAAAGTTCATGCGCATAGCGCACGGAAGCTCAGTAAAGCGGCGGGGGCTTAATGCCGGCCCCGTCGGATGCCTGGGAGCTAAGGGGAAAAGTGATTACCGGACGCTGCCATTTTCCCAACCCACTCGCCATCAGGAATTTAGAAGGTTGAATTGACAGGAGGTTTAATGAGAAATCTCGACCGGATTCACGTCATAGGTCACGGCCCAAAACCGCTTCATTCTCATCCTCTTCGTTCCGTGAGGCCCACCACCTGCAAACAAATGGGGCGCGTGCAGAATCGGGTGACGGACTTTGCGGAGCTTTACAGTAACTATTACAAGCGCGTTTATCGCTGGTGCTTCCGAATCGTTCGCAACCGGGAGGATGCTGAAGATCTCACGCAGGATACCTTCATCCATGTGATGCGGAAGATACACACTTTTCGAGGAGATGCTTCGCTTTCAACCTGGATGTACAGCGTGGCGAGAAACACCGCGCTCATGCGCCTACGGCGCAAACGGCTTCCGCAAACCTCGCTCGACGAATCGCATGAATATGGAGAAGGGTCCTCCAACCCCTATAATTCCATCGGCTTGGCGGACCACTCCTCGGGCGACCCGGATGCGCGCATTGACCTCACGCGAGCCGTAGAGCGATTGCCGAAGGGGTTTAAAGCCGCATTGCTCCTGCATGACCTTGAGGACTACACGCATAGTGAAATTGCCCGGTATCGCGGCTGGACCACCGGGACCTCAAAGTCGCAGGTTCACAAGGCGCGGTTTCGCATGAGGGAACTACTCGGGGAAACGCCCAGGAGCCAAGAGTCCCGCGTTTTCGCATCGCGGCGAAGTGGCAATTTAAGAAATTCGTGCTCAGACGCAGCAACTTGCGGATGAACCGGCGAGCCCGTCTCCCGGTTGACCGGCCCGTAACATGTAAATGGGCCCCGCTGACCAGACAGTTTTCTCACGATTTCATTTCCACAACTTTTTCAATTCGCGCGGCGCGATGTCTGGACAGGTCATTCTAAGCCTGCCGGCGGATTGGGCGAGATTTGCTTCGCTTCCTGAGGGGTCAACTGGGAGCGGTCACATGTTGGGTCGTAAGCTTCACAAGCCAAAGCATTGATCTGACTTTGGTCCGCGGCAACTTGCTTGGTTTCAGAGGGGGAGAGCTGTGCAGCATTGCACATGGGATCGCCGGTTTTACACGCCAGCAAATTCCGGAGGCTGCTGGCAGCAATGGCGCTCTTGGCTTGCGCGGGAGTCAAGGAAGACATGTTGCAGGAGTAGTGGCCGGTCTGGCACTCGAGCAAATTGCGGTCGCGGTCCAGCACCCGGACTCTTGCCTTCTGCGCGGGAGTAAGCATCGAGCGGTCGCACGAGATGTCACCCGTCTCACAGGCCACATAGTTTTGATCCGCGTCGATTTTCGCGACGATCAAACCCTCAGACGAAGCCAGTAACGACTTGTCACAAACCGCAAGAGTCGTTTCGCAGGCAAGCAGGTT
>JASHTZ010000665.1 GCA_030040295.1 Terriglobia bacterium
CCGGGGTGTGTGCGAAGCCATTGAAGCGGCCGGCGCACGGTTGTTGTACCTGCCGCCTTATTCTCCGGACTTCAACCCCATCGAGCCTATGTGGAGCAAGATCAAACAGACCCTACGGAGCCACGCGCCGCGCACCCAAGAAGAACTACTGCGCGCCGCCAAGAGCGCCTTTGACTCGATTTCAACGCGCGACTGCACAGGCTTCTTTTTTAGCGCCCAATACGCTATATTATAAATGGAAATACTCTAGTGGAGTGCTGTATGTGAACACCTGGTCGGGGGGATACTACGGCAACGATAAGCCAGTGCCCGGAGGATTCCTGGTGGCCCTCCAGGATACGACGGGCACGGGAAGGGCCGACGTCATCAGGCGTTTCGGCGAAACCCCCCAGACTGGGGGTAAAGGCGGCACGGGAATTGGCCTTTATCATGGCTCGATCTATGCGGAGATCAACGATCGCATCGTACGTTACACGCTGCCGGAGGGCGCCGTCGTCCCACCCGGCCCGGCGGAGACCATTCTCTCCGGCCTGCCCCTGGGCGGCGACCATCCCATGCATCCATTCATCATTGACGCCGGCGGATCAATGTATGTGGACGTCGCCACCGCCACCAATGCCTGCCAAGCCAGGAATCGCCAACTCCATTCTCCTGGAGTCGACCCCTGCCGGGAACTCATCACCCGCGGCGGCGTTTGGCGATACGACGCGAATAAAACGGACCAGGTTTTCTCGCCAGCAGAGCGCTACGCCACGGGAATTCGCAATGCAGAAGGCTTCGCCATCGATTCTGACGGACGCATTTTCGTAACCCAACACGGCCGCGACCAGCTTCATGCCAATTGGCCGGAACTTTACCAGCCCACAGAGGAAGCCACTTTGCCGGCGGAGGAACTGATGCTCTTGAAGCAGGGGGGTGACTACGGCTGGCCCGAGTGCTACTTCGACGGCCCGGCGAATAAGCTGGTGCTGGCCCCTGAATATGGCGGTGACGGCGGCAAAAAGGTGGGGGTTTGCGCAGATAAGCTCGACCCCGTTGCCGCTTTTCCTGCCCACTGGGCGCCCAACGGCATGACGCACTACGACGGGACGCAGTTTCCGGCTCGCTATCGTAACGGAGTTTTCATCGCCTTCCACGGCTCCTGGGACCGCGCGCCCTACCCGCAGGGAGGGTACAACGTGGTCTTCCAGCCCCTACTGAACGGCCAGGCCTCGGGCGGGTGCGAGGTTTTCGCCGATGGGTTCGCCGGACCGGTGAAGACTCCGGAAGGCGCGTTGCATCGGCCGTCAGGGGTGGCGGCGGGAGCGGACGGCGCGCTCTACGTCTCCGACGATATCCGCGGACGAATCTATCGAATCGTCTATCTGGGCGGGTCCGCCAACAGCGCCGCCCCGGCGATTACACCTTGTGAGAGTTTGTCGACTCCGGCAGGTGAAATCGTAACCGCTCAAGCCCAGCCCCCCGAGGGCACGCATGCCGACGCGGGTGCGGAAGCCGGGAAACTTCCAGTGCCCGATGGCGCGACCGCGGAAATGGTGGCCCTGGGCAATCGCATCTACCACGGACAAATCGGTGGAGCTGCCTGCGCGGGGTGCCACGGCGAGCACGCCACCGGTTCGCCACTCGGCCCCGACCTCACGTCAAAGAAGTGGATGTGGAGCGACGGCAGCTATGCCGGCATTATGAAGGTCATTCGGGAAGGAGTGCCGCAGCCCAAGAAATATCGCAGCCCGATGCCGCCCATGGGCGGGGCACAGCTCACGCCGGAACAGCTCTCCGCGCTGGCCGCCTACGTTTGGGCTTTGAGCCACTGACGGAGGATTCCTCGCGCAAAGGCTGGCATGGCCGCAGGCTTATTTACGAGGTTCCACTCCTCGCCGTGCTGCTTCGCAGGTCCAATTTTCCAACCACTAATAAAGCTTGAAAGAAGTGTATCCTATAGGATACAATCTGTCATGATGGAAATTCGCCAGACGGAGGTCTTCGCCAAATGGATGGCCGGATTGCGAGACCATCGCGCCAAAGCGAAAATTGCAGCGCGGATTGACCGCTTGGCGCTCGGCAATGCGGGCGATGTAGCTCCGGTCGGCGAAGGGATCAGTGAGCTGCGAATTCATCATGGTCCCAGGTATCGCGTCTATTTTCGCAGTCACGGGGCGAAGCTCACCGTTCTTTTATGCGGTGGGGATAAGAACACGCAGGCGAAGGACATCGAAATGGCAAAGAGCCTCGCTGCCGGTTTGGAGGACTGAACCATGTCGAAAAGGAAAGGCAACAAAAAGCTCGCAACACGCCCGTATGATTCAGCGGAATACCTGGACAGTGCCGAGGCGATTGGCACCTACATGGAGGAGGCCCTGGGGACTGACGACCCGGCATTCATTGCCCATGCCTTGGGCGTCGCCGCCCGGGCCCGCGGCATGTCAAGAGTGGCCCGTGAGGCGGGCCTCTCCCGTGAAAGCCTTTACAAGGCGCTCGGCCCGGAAGGCAATCCGGAATTCGGGACAGTAATCCGCGTCATGCAGGCGCTGGGGTTGAGATTTTCGATTGCTCACACGCATGCGCATTAGTTCAGGCTCGGGAACATCCGCAGAAGTGCCGCGGAAGAAAGGGATGTGAATCCTCCTCTGACCCTGCGTTCCTGCCGTCGTCAATGTCATGAATACTCAATGACTTCGAGTGTGAAGGATACCTATGTTTTGCACAAAATGTGGGAAACCTGTCGACGAGATTGACACGTTTTGTCGTTCGTGTGGACATGGCCTTAAGAAGGACGGGCTCCAATCGCCTCCGGCAAAGGTTCAATCGTTAGACCCATTGCTTGGCGTTCGCATTGTGCTTCTTTTGGGTGCAGGTATCTGCGCGTTCACCGTCGCGTGGCCCCTCGCTGCAGTCCTGGCCTTCCTTTGGATAATCTCGATGGTCTGGCCGGTGAAGAAATAGCGCTGGAATTCTCTGGTACGGCGCATCTGCCCACCGCCACTTTTACGGAAGACCAATCACTTATTTCATCAGTATCAGCATGGAGGGCAGAAAGTTAAGTCGGGATGTGAGCGGCCTCCCATTTTCTGATCCACTTTGAAGGTTAGTTTCCGGCAGCGGCCTTCGCCTCTCTTCTGCGATTCGCTTTTTGATCGCTTACACGAAATTGGCCGTCTCTAACTTGAGGTTGACAGTTTGCATTCGCGATTCTTACGGGACGCGGACCACAAGTGCGGTGGTCCGCGCTACACCATGTGATCAGGCCTGTTCCAGCGGCTGCACGCGCACTTCCACTTCCACGGATTGCCCGCTGCCTCCCAGGGTGAGGCCCTTTACCGGTGGCACGTCGCTGTAGTCGCGGCCCCAGGCGAGGGTAATGTGCGCGTCGGAGGCCATCATATTGTTGGTGGGATCGAAATTCAGCCAGCCGTTTTGGGGATCAAAGACTGAAACCCAGGCGTGCGATGCGGCGGCTCCCTGAAAGCGCGGGCCGCTGCGAATGTATCCGCTCACGTAGCGCGCCGAGAGGCGCAGCGAGCGCAGTGCGCCGATCATGAGATGCGCAAAATCCTGGCAAACGCCCTGGCGATTGCGCAGAACCTCGATCAGCGGCGTATCGATGGAGGTCGACTTGGGTGTGTACTTGAATTCGTCGTGGATGTGCGCCATCAATTCCTTCACCGCGTCGAGCAGCGGGCGGCCGGGCGTGAAAGTCGGGCGGGC
The DNA here is from genome assembly GCA_030040295.1 of Terriglobia bacterium. GTDB lineage: Bacteria > Acidobacteriota > Terriglobia > UBA7540 > UBA7540 > Bog-366. Next base: position 3,706 of record JASHTZ010000665.1, read on the forward strand.
GTATTCGCGCAATTCGGGAAGTGAAGAAATGAACGGTGAATCGAAGATGAATTCGGACGCGGCAATGGCAGTCTCGTCCATCGGTTGGGCCAGTAGTTCGC
>JASHTZ010000666.1 GCA_030040295.1 Terriglobia bacterium
TTGAAGCCTACGACAGTTGGCGTCATGCCGAGAAGCTGAGCTACGTGCTGGGCGACTTCGTCTGGACTGCGATCGATTACATTGGCGAGTCGGCCATCGGGCATACGTTGCTCTCGCAAACGCCCGCATGGTGGCGCGCCCAGTATCCCTGGTTCATTTCCTACTGTGGCGATATCGATGCGGTGGGTCACAAGAAACCCCAATCCTATTATCGGGACGTGCTGTGGGGACGCAGCCTCCTTGAGTTGGCCGTGCAGCGGCCATTACCCAAGGGCCGCACGGAAACCTTGTCTTCCTGGGGCTGGGTGGATGAGCTGCGCAGTTGGACCTGGCCGGGTGCGGACGGGATACCACTCAACGTGAGGGTATATACAACCGGCGATCAGGTGAAGCTGTTGCTGAATGGCGCCGAGGTCGGAACCAAACCGGTGCCGGAATCCGCTCAGCTTATCGTGGAGTTCCCAGTCCCGTACGCGCCGGGTGAACTGCGGGCGGAGGCATTCAAGGATGGGAAGCTGCTCGCTTCGCAGACACTCAAAACGGTGGGGAAACCCGCTGCCCTGCGGCTGAACGCAGACCGCTCGCCGATTCGCGCCAGCCGCAACGACCTGGCCTTTGTGACGGTTGAGCTTGTGGACGCTATGGGCGCTCCCATTCCCGACGGCGTGCGCACGATCGACTTCTCCGTTGAGGGTGTGGGCGAGCTCGCCGCCGCGGGCAGCGCCAATCCCAAAGATGTTGCCAGCTTCCGCCAGCCCACCTGCCGAACCTTCCGCGGAAAATGTATGGCGATCCTACGCCCCACTGGACGCGCCGGAACTATTCGTATGAAGGCCCTCTCGAAAGGGCTTACCCCCGCGACTGCGGTAGTGAACTGCATCTGATGGCGCGCACCCGTCGCGGCTGGTCAGAGGTCGACAACGCAGAAGCCTCGCACTCATTCCGGCGATCCAGCGTATAATGCCGCTTTCGAATTCTCATCTCCCGGCTTGGTTTTTTCGCCGGCGTTCGAAGCGGGATAGAGAATGGGGACGGCTGCCCATGGCGGCACAAGGAGGATATGAAACTTTCGCGTCGTAATTGGCTGGGTTCTTCAACCGTCCTTCTAGGGTCAGGGATTCTCGAAGCTCTCAGCACCCCTCTCTGGGGATGGACAAGACCTCCCGTGTTTCAGGCGGCCTCGAGAACTGTCCCGGAAACGCCTTCCCCTGTCACCTTCGTGGATGTGGCGAAAGAAGCTGGTCTCAACGTCCCGAACGTGTGGGGCGGCGTAAAACATAAGAAATACATTATTGAAGCCAAAGGCAGCGGGGTGGCCTTTTTCGATTACGATCAGGATGGCTGGCTCGACATCTACCTCACCAACGGAGATCGTTTGCCCGGCGAGGAGCCCTATCCCGACGGCAAGACTCCCACCCAGCACCTCTTCCATAACAATCGCGACGGCACGTTCACGGACGTGACGGAAAAATCCGGCCTGGGGCGCACCGGGTGGGGTACGGGTGTCTGCGTCGGTGACTACGATAATGACGGCTGGGACGACCTCTTCTGCACCTATTGGGGCCACAATGTGTTGTGGCACAACAACGGCGACGGTACGTTTACTGATGTGACCAGGAAGGCAGGCTTGTGGGATGACCGCGTGCGTTGGGGCTCCGGCTGCACTTGGCTGGACTTTGACCGCGACGGGTTCCTTGATCTTTTCGTGTGCAATTACATCGATCTGGATCTTCAGAAAGTGCCGGTGCCGGGGCAAACCGGATATTGCCAGTGGAAAGGCATTCCCGTGATGTGCGGCCCGCGCGGCCTGCCGGGTGGGAGTAATATCCTCTACCACAACAACGGCAACGGTACTTTCACCAACGTTTCCGAGAAGTCAGGCATCCTGAAAACCGGCCCGCGCTATTCCATCACAGCCGTCTCCTACGATTTCGACAACGACGGCTGGCCCGATATCTACGTGGCGGTGGATTCCGAACCCAGTATTTTATTTCATAACAAGCATGACGGAACTTTCGAGGACGTGGCAGTTATGGCCGGGTGCGCGTACAGCGAGGATGGGCAGGAGCAGGCAGGGATGGGTGTGGGCGTAGGCGACTACGACTGCGACGGCTGGCTCGACATTTTCAAAACCAATTTCTCTGATGATACCCCCAACCTGTACCATAACAACGGCGATGGGACATTCAGCGATGTGACATTTGTATCGGGGGTCGGTGTAAACACCCAGTATGTGTGTTGGGGCACGGCCATGATGGACTACGACAACGACGGGTGGACGGACATCTTCCTGGTCACCGGTCACGTTTACCCGGAAATTTCCGAGTACCACCTGGACCTGCAATTTACTACCCCCCGGCTCGTCTACCGAAACCTGGGGAATGGAAAATTCAAAGACGTTTCGAAGGACATGGGGACGGGAGTAACCGCGCATTTTTCCAGCCGCGGTTGCGCGTTTGGTGACTACGACAACGATGGCGATATGGACGTCCTGATCCTGAACATGAATGATTACCCCTCTCTCCTCCGGAACGATGGCGGGAATCATCAGAACTGGATCACCCTCAAGTTGATCGGTGTGCAATGCAACCGCACGGCCATCGGCGCGCGTGTGCGCGTGGTGACCGGGAATCACGCCCAAATCGACGAGGTTCATTCCGGCACGAGTGTGATGTCCCAGAGCGATCTGCGCTTGCATTTCGGCTTGGGGACATCTCCAGCGGCGGACTTGATTGAGGTCAAGTGGCCAACTACGCAGAAGGTGGAACGGTTCCCGAATATCGCCGCCAACCAGTTTCTCACCATCAAGGAAGGAGCGGGCATCATCAAACGCACGAAGGCTTGAGAATTTCCCTCCTTGCGTGACTCAGCAGATGCCGATCGGAAAAGAAAGGCACGGATAAACGCCGCGTTGCGCAAACAGATTTACTTCCCGACCCGGTTTGCGGCGCATCCGGTTTTCAAACGACACTTCGCGGTGTAAACTCCTAGTTCCTCCGTGAATTGAATTTTACATGCCGGAGAAGATCTATAACCAAATTCCAAGGGAGCACACATGGCAGCCAAGCGGATCGGGATTCTCACGGGCGGCGGCGACGTCCCCGGCCTCAATTCCGTCATCAAGACGGTGGTTTATCGCGCGGCGGACGTGGGCAGTGAAGTTGTGGGCATTCGACGCGGGTGGGAAGGCCTGACGCACGTGGATTTGAAGGATCCCATGAGCCGGTCGCATTACATCCTTCCGCTCGACCGCAACAACACCCGCACCATCGATCGCACGGGCGGGACGTTCCTGCACACCTCGCGCACCAATCCGCAAAAGATGAAAAAACTTCCTTACACCTGCGCGGACGGCGACTTTCCCAAGATTGAAAGCACCAAGAAGGGCGTAACCTCGGTGGTCTACGACATCACAGCACAGGTGCTGAAGAACATCGCCGCCCTGGGGCTCGATTATCTCGTGGCCATCGGCGGAGATGACACGCTCAGTTACGCGGCGCGGCTGGACCGCGAAGGAGTGAGAGTGGTCGCCATCCCCAAGACCATGGACAACGATGTTCGCAACACGGAATACTGCATTGGGTTTTCCACGGCCATTACGCGCGCCATGGAAGCCATTGACCGCCAGCGGACCACCGTGGCCTCGCACGAACGCGTGGGCGTATTCCGCGTTTTCGGCCGCGACGCCGGCTACACATCGCTCTACACGGCGTATGTCTGCGGAATTCGCTGCGCCATTCCCGAGCACAAGTTCAATCTGAAGCGCATGGTCGAGCTGCTGCTTCAGGACAAAAAGGAGAATCCCAGCAATTATTCCCTGGTGGTGCTTTCCGAGGGCGCGGAGTGGGAAGGCTATTCGATTCGCGAGTACGGCGAAGCGGACGCCTTCGGCCACCGCAAGAAGGCCAATGTGGGAGAAGACCTGAGCGACGAAATCAAGAAGGCAGGCGGCCAGGAGACGGTGGTGAGCGACCTCACCTACGAACTGCGCAGCGGCTCACCGGATTTTGTCGATCGCCTGGTGGCTTCCACCTTCGCCAGCATGGCCATGGATTCCATCGCCCGCGGTGAGCATGGCAAAATGACGGCGATTAACCAGGGATGTTACGCCATGGAACCCATTCCTGACCCGAAGCTCGGCCCGCGACACGTGGAGGTGGCGAGTATGTATGACACCGAGCGCTGCCTGCCCAAATACGACGGCAAAATGGGCCTGCCGATTTTCCTCACTCGACCGTAAGTGGAATGTCAACGCAGGACGGGTGGTTTCGTGTCGCTGACCCCAAGCCCCAAAATGGATATTCATGACCTCTTGCGCCAGGCTTTCGGCTTCAACGCGTTTCTCGCCAACCAGGAAGCCGTTTGTCGAACGGTGATTGAGGGGCGCGACGTCTTGCTGGTTATGCCCACGGGCTCCGGCAAATCGCTCTGCTATCAGTTGCCGGCCATCGCGCGCGGTGGAACGACGCTGGTGATCAGCCCTCTCATCGCCTTGATGGAAGACCAGGTGGCGAAGCTGAAGGCGCATGGTTTCGCCGTGGAGCGAATTCATTCCGGCCGCCCGCGCGCGGACTCGCGCCGTGCCTGCCATGACTACCTGGCGGGGCATTTGCAATTCCTGTTCATCGCCCCGGAGCGGCTGCGCGTGGCGGGCTTCCCGGAAATGCTGGCCAAGCGCCCGGTATCGCTGATTGTCGTTGACGAGGCACACTGCATTTCGCAATGGGGGCATGACTTCCGGCCGGATTATCGCCGCCTCGGCCAATACGTCCCCACACTACGTCCAGCACCCGTCATCGCCCTCACCGCCACGGCCACGCCGCCCGTTCAGGATGACATCGTCACTCAACTCGGGCTGAATCGCCCCGCGCGCTTCATCCATGGATTCCGCCGCTCCAATATTGCCATTGAAGCAGTGGAAGTGCCACCCTCACAGCGGTTCCAACTTACGCGGGAGCTGCTTGCGGACCGGGGGCGCTGCCCGGCGATCGTTTACACTCCCACGCGCAAGCAGTCGGAATCCCTGGCCAATGAGCTGAGCGCG
>JASHTZ010000667.1 GCA_030040295.1 Terriglobia bacterium
TTCTTGGTTGGCCTTTTCTTCCTCTTTGGCGCTGATCTTTGCGAATACACTGTTTGCCGCCACGCTGCACATTCGGGTAGTGGATGAATCCGGTCACGCCATTTGGGCTCGCCTGGAAGTGCGCGGCGCGAACGAAAAGGAGTATCAGCCCGCCACGGCAATTCGCGACCTCACGGCAGGCCATCATCGCGCCCTGCCTTTTTACCTCGGAAGCTTCGTAATTCAGGGTGAGTGCGACGTGGAGGTACCGCCCGGGCGCTACCGTGTGATCGGCGAGCATGGCCTTGAGTACACGCGCGAAGAAAAATCCGTGGCGGTGGGCGCCGAGGGCGAGACTCGTCTCACGCTGCAACTGCGCCCCTGGATTCGCATGTGGAAGCAGGGCTGGTGGAGCGGAGACCTGCACATTCACCGCACGCCCGCCGGCACCCAAAAGCTGATTCTGGCGGAGGACTTGAACTTCGCTCCCGTCATCACGCAGTGGCCGCACCGCAAGAACCTGGAAATCGAGAGCGACGACGTTTGGGGGCCGGACGGGCCGGCATTCATCAAAGTTGATGAGCGCCACTTTGTAACGCTTCGCAATGCCGAAGACGAGCGCGGCGGCGGAGCGTGGATTTTTCTGTCCCTGCGAAGCCTTTTGCAAGGCCTGGACGCCGCGGGCTTTTGGACTCCCTCCGGCATCGATTTCATTCAGCAGGCGCGCTCGCAACGCAGTTCCACCAATTCCCTGCCCTGGGTTGATTGCGAGAACACCGAGTGGTGGGAAATTCCCGTGGCCATGGCCCTGGCGCCACCCGACTCGATCGAAGTTCTGGGCAATCACTTCATGGAGTACGGGCTCGACGACGTCACGGATTGGGGCCGCCCGCCCGGCAAGCACGAGGCGAACGACCGCTGGAGCTGGCTGCATTACACGCTGGGCCTCTACTACCACTATCTCAATCTCGGATTCCACATTCCGCCCTCGGCAGGAACCGCCAGCGGCGTGCACCCCAATCCTGTCGGATACAATCGCGTGTACGCCAAAATCGAAGGACCTTTCAGCGTGGAAAAATGGTTCGCGGCGCTGCGCGAAGGGAAGAGCTTCATCACCAACGGGCCAGTTTTGTTCTTCGACGTGAAGACAAACGGTGCGGCTTCGCAAGCCACGATGGAAGCCCATGCGCGCGAGCCGCTTGATCGCATCGAGCTGGTTGCTAACGGAGAAGTCATCCAGTGGGCGCCCGTGCCTCCCGGCACGCTCGACTACAAGGCCAATTTCACCTTCGACCCGAGCAATTACACTTGGGTCGCGGCGCGCTGCTTCCTCCGCACCGGCGACACCATTCGCCTCGCGCATTCAAGCCCCGTATTTCTGAAAGGCCATCGCGACTGCCGGCCCGACGCCGAGTATTTGGTGGGCTGGATGAACGACCTCATGAATGAAACCAAAACCCGGAAGTTCCCTTCCCCGTCAGATCGTGACCACTTGCTCGATCTTTACGGCCGGGCCTTGGATTTCTACACACAGAAATCTCAGAATGGCTGCTCGCCGGACTGAGTTTGAGGCGCAACAATTCTTATCAAATCCTGACGGTGAAAACCGCAGCGTGCAGCCGCATGAATTCATAAATATACAGAACGAAGTAAATCCGTTTGCGGCCGGTTGTAGCGGCGGTCTATCGACCGCCGACGGCGCTCATAGAGCGCCGCTACAGCACCGAATGGCGTCCTTTGACATCTCCAATCTAAGTCGCCATAATGCCAAAAGGGTTCGAGCATCTGTATGAGGGGAGTGGACCAGTATGTCGGCGTATCGGATCACGAATGAGGATCTTAATCGCTATTCCAACGATGGATTTTTTGTCGTCAGGGGGCTCTTCGATTCTGAGGAAATGACTTTACTGCGCGAAGCTGTGGATGTTGACCAGGATTTGGCAGAAGCCCAGTATGCCGTGAAGGACCGGCAGGGCGGCACGGCGAAAATCGCGATTTGGCAGGGAACGGGCGACGATCTTTACGGCTTGGTGGCGCGGTCGGAGCGAATTGTTGACACCATGGAACGTTTACTGGGAGACGAAGTCTATCACTGGCATTCAAAGATCACCGTCAAGGTGCCGCGCGAAGGCGGAGCCTGGGAATGGCACCAGGATTACGGATACTGGTATACCTACGGTTGTCTTTATCCGGACCTTGCAACGTGCATGATTGCCGTAGATCGCGCCACGCGGGAAAACGGCTGCTTACAAGTGCTGCGCGGCTCGCATCGCATGGGGCGAATTGACCACGATTTCCAAACGCAACTGGGGGCCGACCCCGAGCGCATCGCCGAGGCTTTGAAAACACTGGAGATGGTCTATTGCACTCTGGAAGTTGGCGATGCGATTTTCTTTCACTGCAACCTGCTGCACTGCTCCGGCCAGAACAAATCCCCGAGTCCGCGCCGGGCGTTTCTGTGCTGCTACAATGCGCGGCGCAATAGCCCTTACAAGGTGGTGCGGCATCCACAGTACACGCCGCTCGAAAAAGTCGGCGATTCCGCGCTCAAAGCGGCCGGGCTGCGCATCGCCAGGCAGGAGTACAGCCAACGCTCGCACGCGCACGTGGTGAAATAGCGGGCTCTGCGTATCCGGCCTCCGCAGGCCAAAGCCCTCAATCCGTGTGAAACACTTCCTGCATATTCGCCCACCACTCGCCTTTCTTGCGCGTGGAAATGGGCTGCTGCATGGGCTCCATAATGGCCCACCAATCCTGCGTCACGGGGTCGGCGGCCATTTTCTTCATGTCGGCGTCAAAGTCGTCGCCAAGATATTCGAAATAAGCGAAGAGCATGTTATCCTTGAAGAAAATAGTATAATTTCGGATATTACAATCATAAATCGTCTTGAGAACACCCGGCCATACCTTGGCGTGGTCCTCAACGTACTTTTCGTAAGCTTCAGGCTTCAGCCCAATCAATTGACCGTAACGCTTCACTTTCCCGCTTGCCATGGAATTGCCTCCTTCGCTCAGTGTTGGCGGCCCGTTCTGATCGGGGGCGAAGCGGCTGCGCAGCTTCCCGCCGAAGACGCCACGGCCTTCTCCGTTGCCCAATCGGTCCAGATCGAACTCTCGCCGCTCGCCAGCAGCGCCGCTCCGTCAAGCACCGCCGCCACATAATTCTCAACGCAGGGGAAGTGCAGGTTGGCGGGCGGTGGCACATCCTCGCGCCCGCCGGGGTAAACAAGGTTCGAGCCGGTAAGGGGCGTCAGGTCCATTTCACCGTCCGTGCCGATCATCCGGAACTCATCCTTTTTCACATGCGAATTCCAACGCACGTCCACGATTCCGCGCGCCTTGCCCGCGTATTCGATGAGAACCGTCGCGCAATCCTCCACCCGCATGGAGTGGACGGCGTTCGATAAATGCGCCGTTACGCACTGCGGCTGGCCAAAGAAAAAGTTGAGCAGATCGATGCGATGCGAGCCGATATCGAAGAGCGGGCCGCCACCGGCGAGAGCGGGATCGAATTGCCAGGCGCGTTGCACTTCATCGAGCGAACGCCATTCGTAGCAGGTGATGTAGGCGAGCAGCGGCCGACCGATAGCCCCATGCTCAAGCAGTTGCTTCGCGCGCGCCACCTTGGGATAAGCCCGGCGATAATAGGCGATTCCCAGCGTTTTTCCTGCCGCGTGCGCCGCCTCAACCATGGACCTCGCCTCGGCGTAATTCATTGCGACGGGCTTTTCGCAAAGCACGTGCTTCCCGGCTTTAAGCGAGGCAATCGTTTGCGGAGCATGGAGAAACACCGGCGTGGCCACGTAGACGGCATTCGC
>JASHTZ010000668.1 GCA_030040295.1 Terriglobia bacterium
CGAGGCGACGACAAGCGGAGAACCACGCCAACGGCCGGGCTTTCGCGCAGCGAATTGCGCCTTAATCCGCGATACGATCGCCTGGGGACCCGTTCTCTCGATTCTTCCGAAGGCCGCAAGGGCTTCCCGCGCGCTTGGGAAGCGGTGGCGGGGATCGATTTCAAGGCAACGAAGGATAGTTGCCTCGCAAGCACGGCCTAATTCCGGCGCATGAGCGCGCGGCGAGGGCGGCGGCCCTTTGACGCGCAGGACAGCTCCGGCCAGGGGGGCGCTTTCCGGGAAGGGAAGCCGCCCGGCCAGCATTTCGTATGCGACCAAACCCAAGGCGTAGATATCCGTGGCGGCAGTGACCTCGCCTCCTTCTAACTGTTCCGGCGCCATATAGGCCAGCGTGCCCAGAAGCTGTTCGGTTTTGGACAGCGTTTGTGCGAAACTCTCGCTGTTCGTAGCCGCGTTCACAGCCGCGCGCGCCAGGCCGAAATCGGTGACTACGGCCCGAACGCCATTTTCCTCCGACTTCATCGGCACCAGCATCACGTTGCCGGGCTTGAAGTCGCGATGAATCACGCCGGCTTCGTGAGCAGCCTGGAGCGCTTCCGCCATCTGTTGGATCAGCGGACGGGCTTGAGGCATGCTCATTCGACCCTCGCGACGAAGCCGTTCAGAAAGCCCCTCGCCTTTCAGAAGCTCCATGGTGATGAAGAGCAGTTCGCGGCCATCTCCCGCCGTCCCGTCCTCCACCCGGTGGCGTGTAATATCAAAAATGCGGCAGACATTGGGGTGCGTTACACGCCGGGCAAGCTGAACTTCCTGTTTGAATCGATTAAGCGCCCAGGCGTCGCGGGCAATTTCCGGCCGCAGGGTCTTCAAAGCAACACGCGAGCCGAGCTCGAGGTCGCGAGCCTCATAGACTTCTCCCATCCCGCCGTGGCCAATGAATCGGGTGATCTGAAAGCGCCCGGAGAGGATCTCCCCGGCTGAAAAGGTGAGGGTGCTGACGTGGGCCTGCTCGCTCGCTCCCGTATCTCGCGGGGGGCTCGACTCCAGGAAGCTGCCTGCGCGGTGATCGTGATCGAGAAGGGCTTCCACTTCCGAGCGGAGGGCAGAGTCCGCCCCGCAGGCGGCGTCGAAGTACTCGGCGCGGGCTTCTGGCGCGAGATCCAACGCGTGCTCGAACAAGTCTTTGATCTTCTCCCAGCGTTCTCGTTCCATAAAGGTTCCCGCGGGATGTAGACCCGATCCCGCCCAGGCGGGATCGGCGCTGCTGACTATTTGCCGATTTCACGGTGCAGCCAGGCGCGCGCCATCGTCCATTCGCGCTTCACGGTTTTGGATGAAACTCCCAGGATATCTGCGATATCTTCAAAGGTCAGCCCGGCGAAGAACTTCATCTCGACGATCTTGCTCTGGCGCGTGTCTTGTAGCTCAAGGCGATTCAGAACCTCGTCAAGCGCCAGCAGTTCGGAGGATTTGCTCTCCGCGAACGGCAGTTCCGCATCAACGTTGATTATTTCGAAGGAAGCTCCGCGTTTGTGGGCCTGGCGCCGCCGTGCATAATCCACCAGGACCTGACGCATTACGCGAGCGGCCACGGCAAAGAAGTGCGCACGATCGTGCCAATCCGGCTGGTCGGAGCCCGCCAGACGCAGATAAGCCTCATGAACCAAAGCTGAGGGTGAAAGAGTGTGGTTGCGACGCTCGCGCCTCAGGTTGTTTTCAGCCAGCCGCCGAAGTTCCCCATAGACCACGGGCAGTAATTCACCTTCGGCTTCGCGATCTCCATGCCGAAAGCGGCCCAAAAGTTGGGTAATCTTCCCTGGCTCGCCCGTCATCTGGAACTGCCCTGTAGAATCCCTACCTCGTATCCTTTTGTACGCCCATTGTAGCATGCCGGATTCGCCTCAGTTCCAGACAAATAGACATTTTAAAAGTAGCTCCACCCGAGCGCCGCTCATGGCCAGAATGCCCATGCCAAGTAGGAAAACCTCGACTTATGTCCCTTTTTGTCCGTTTTTCGCGCATTACCATTTAAGAGGCAGGGACCCGCTTCCTAATTCTCATGGACCCGCAAGTGAAGCCTCAAAGGAGGGTGGCCGAGTTATGCGAGCAATACGGAACTTGGGGAGGAACCTTCGGGGATTTCTCATCGCGGGATTGATCGTCATGCTCGGTGCGCCGGCTGATTCGCGGGCGCAGTCCGCCTGCCAGCAGAATCCAAACAGCCCCGCGTGCAAGGCCGAGCAGCAGCGCGAGCAGCAGCAACGGGAGCAACAAGCCGAACAGGAACGCCAACAACAAGAGCAGCAGGCCCAGCAACAGCGGCAGCGGGTCAGCCCGCAGCCGAACACCCCTGAACCGCGCTACACGCCGCCCCCGCAGCCTCCGATCACTCCCGAACCACGCAACACGCCGCCCACGCAGCCCCCGATCACCCCCGAACCGCGCAACACGCCGCCCACGCGACAACCGATCACCACTCCTCCGCAGCCGACCTATCCTATAGTGCAACCCTCCTTTCCTGTGACCAACAATAGAGGAGTCGGCACAATTACGACGTCTCCGCCGCCCCGGAATTATGTCCCGGGGCAGCTCCCGCCAGGCAGCAGGGATGGAAATAACCCGGCGGTCGGAGACGTGGCCCCACATAAAGGTGTAACCATCTTCACGCCTCATTACGGCTCTGGAACTACGGCGCAGGTCCCCACAGCCACTACGTCTAAAAATAGCGCCCCGGCAGTCGCACAAAGCAACGGTGTCACGACATTCACGGTGAGTCGGCCGGCGGCAAGCACACTCTATACGGTCAGCGGGACGAGCGCGGCCGCCGCAACGGGGGGCTCTTCCGGTCCAGGTTACCTCCCTGGACCGCAGCCCGCAGGCCAGCCGTCGCAGCCAACGGCAAACGGGCCATGGGTTGTAGTTGGTTTTGCTTTCGCCTTTGGAGTTGACGTTTCCAGTGACGCATATGGCGCCTGTTGGAGTGTCCAGCCGGGCGGCTACGTGGCAAACGCTCCGGGGGGACCCAATGACAGCGGTAATTGCTCTCTGGCGCTTTGCCGCGCCAAATCCGGCCAGTTTAGCTGCGCGGTTAACGAGGTGCGCTCCAACCCGGAGGGCACCTGGGCTTCGATCGCCAGGGAGTCGGCGCAAAACAGCTTGGGGGACTATGCCTACGGCTGGGCGATGGACGTAACCTCGGACCTCGCGCAAAACGAAGCACTCAATATGTGTAACCTGATGGCCGAAAACGCTTGCGTTCCGAAGCAGACGTTCCAGTTGACCGCCGGCGGAATGCTCAGCGGTGGCGTCTCGTCGCCGCCGGAATATGTGAAGCCCACGTTTGACAACTGCATACAGCATCAGTTCTACGATCCTTCCATGTACAACTGGCTTGCGGTCGAGAACTCCTGCAGCCAGGAGTTATTGGTCGAGGAGGTGTGGCAAGACGGCAGCGGTGTCCCCGGCACCCTGGACATACCTGCGAGCGGCAAGTCAAACACCGGGTATTCACAAAGTGATCTCGCACAACATAAGGGTCTTGAGTTTTACGCTTGTCCAGCCGAATACGCGCCTGTGGAACCCGACGGAAAGACGTTGGTGCACAGCCCGGTTAAGGGATTTATCTGCAAATTCGTTGGCTGAGAGGCCGGCGCACAGAGCGGGGAGGGAGGAAACATGTTCAGCCGAAGGCTACGTTTGCTTTTCTGCGCGGCGTGCCTGGCAATAATGGCCAATCACCAGGTTCGGGGGCAGCAGGCAGCGGCTCCGCCATCTAATCCCAGCGTGGCGAGCGCAGCGCCGGGCGATGCGGGTTCGATTGCTTCTCTGCTGACAAATCCGGGTGCACCCATGGCCGCGCCCAGAAGCAGGCAGCACCTGGCCCAATCGCTTGAAGCCCAAATCAATGCAATCGGCCGTGTGAGCTGGAGCACCACAGCCCGAAATAAGGCCACCAATGAGGTGACCAGCTCCGTGCCTTCCTGGGGGGAGGATTCCGTCGCGATTGACCCGAGCGCTTGCCGGATGAGATGGAATTTGCAAATCAACGGGGGCTACTTTAGCAACGGGATTTATTTTGTCGAGGCTTTCCGGAGCATAGAGGCCATTGCTCTCGACGACTTGATGAACCGCGGCAATCAGCCCCAGCAGTACCCGCGAGCCCAATGCCCTATTTCGTAAGGCTAGAAGGCAACTATACGGTACACAGCGGGAGTTTGTTCCCTATCGGCATCTATGTCCATGATCTGGCGGGCGCCAATCAAATCGCCGATGGCTTTCGTGCATTGGTGCAGCGATGCCAGCAGGCTGTGCCGCCCGCCGGGCCGGCTCTGCAGGCGGTGCTGAACGACCTCGCGCAAAAACTCAATCAGCAAGGCGGAGTGAGCTGGATGGGAGTTACTCATGACGCTTTCGCCGGAACCATCAGCACGCCCTGGCAGAGTTCCGAGTTGATCTCCGCGGCGAAAGGCGATCCGAGCACGTGCCTTCTCACCTTCAATAAGGAGTTAGATGGCTCGACCAAGCTGAACTCAACGGTTTCGTTGCGCCGCATTTCCAAGATCGAAGTGATGGGGTATCAAGACTGGTGGGCGCGATTAATGCGCTCGGATGACCCAGGGGGGAAAGTAGCTGTATCGCCGCCGGTCTGGAGCGTGGTCCTAACGGATGAAGCGGGCGGGTCCACAGACATAGCGTTTTCCGGCGAAGCGCAGGCCGAGGGGGTGGCCCGGGATTTCCAGAACGCCGCGCAGGCGTGCGCAGCGTGGGAAACGCCGGAGCTCTTCTGAAGAGGGGGGAAGCGAAATGCTTAGCTCATATTGTTCGCGCCGCTTAACCCAAGGCTTTTGCCAAGCGTGCTTCATTTTGTGCGCAATCTTTACAGCACGCGCCTGTTGGGCGCAGCACGGGCCGCCTGCTCCAGAGGCCGGCTTCAGCTATCAGGACAATATGAAGTATCTGCAGGCAACGCTGAATCTTCAGCCTTCGATCAACTTCACATCCCGTTGGCGAAACGGTGCGACTCGAAAGAAGGGACAAACCCGGATAAGCGCTGAGTTCAGCAACGTGACTTTGGATACCGGAAGATGCTTAATCAGTTACCACGTAAAGGTAACGTCCAATGGCAAGGTGGACCCCGACTCGGACGCGGGTGTTCCTTTGCAAGATCTGCGGTACGTCCGAGTAGTGACTTTCAATCAATTTATTAAAGAGGGTAATAGCAACCCGAGCTCATTCATCGAAGGCAATCCACAGATTTTTCTGGTCCAGGCGTTCCGCGCGGCTGGTGGAAGCAACGAATTCGATTTTTACGACCAACAGACGGCCAGCGGAGTGGCCCAGGCCTTGGTAAACGCCGCGGGTTTTTGCCGGGCTGGAGACACGCCGCAACTTTACGCCCTCGGCTCGCAGCCCACGCCCACTCCGCAGGCTGCGGCGCCGGCGGTGCAGCCGGGAGCCGATCCCGCCGCGCAAATCCCGGAGCTGCAGTCGGAAATCCAGCAAGCGCAGCAGGAGGCCGCCAACGACAACCAGCAGGCGGACAACCTGCAACAACAGATGAATAACGAGACCGGGGTGCAGGCGATTGTGGACGGCGCTCACGCCATCAGCCTGCGGCGCAGCGCCAATGCGGCAAGCAACCGCGTCGCCGACCTGAACCAGCAGATCCAGCAACTGCAGCAGCAGAGTGCGAACTACCAAGCCCAGCTTCAAGCTCAGGCGACGGCCCAAGCGCAAGCTCAGGCCCAAGAGCAGGCACAGGCTCAGGAGAAAGCCGCGGCGGCGGCTTCTGAGCTGCTGTCCGGGGGACCCGGGAGCAACCCGCCCGCTCTGCCTGGAGCCAGACCGGCAGCGACAGGAAATGGGCCGAGTTTCGCGGCCACGATCAGTTTCATCGTGGACAAGCTCATTGCCGACAGCGATGTAAGTTACCTGATTTACCGCCACAACAATTTAAGCGGTACGGATGCGGTGGTGAAATATTCGACTGAGACCAGCCAGGTGACGGGAGATTCGGAGAGCTGCCATCTTGGATTCCACTTCCGAGCCGGCGTTTTGACTGACCCGAAGGCCGCCAATGAGACGGTGGTCGTCGATTCGGACATGGGACTCAATTTCCAGGACGTGGGTGAAATCGTGGTGTTCTCTCGGGAAGCCGACAGCAACAGCCGGTTTCTCGTTTACAAGGCGCGCTACGACCCGGAAATATACGCTTTAGGCGTGGTCACCAAGGATGGGTCCATGAATTATGTCTTCAACTTTTACGACGAGGATATGGCCAATCGCATGGCGAAGGCCATGGTGCATGCCGTGGAGTTGTGCGGTGGCGGCAACAAGGAGCCGTTCTGATACCATCTCCCAAGTAAGGACGGTCATCAATCCCCACCGGGACTGGCCGGGGGCCTGGCTCGCACCATGCTGCATGTGGTGAATTTGCGGCGGCTGGCCGGAAGCCGGAACCTTTCTCGAGATAGGCTGAATTATTACTATCGCCAAACCACCTGAGGACGGGCGATCGAAGTGTAAGGGGATGGTCGCGGGTGAGTCTGTCGGTCCTAATCACAGTGCGTTGCCCCGGCCCTCCCTAGGCTGATTGCAGGGAATAAATCCAAACACTCGGGCGTCGCCTTGGAGGGTCTTAAACAAAAAACCACCCGCCACTTCCCGAAAAGATGGCGCTCATGGGCAAGTGAACTGCCCATTGTTTGAGATTTTGGACCCGCCCCCCTGACCCTTTATACTCCCGGCCAGCCGAGCTGGCAAAGAGTTCCGAGCTTCCGCAGAGAAATCCAACCTACCAGTTGAGTCGCAGTGCCATCTGCAATTGGCGCGGCGTGTTGAAGATGTCATTATTCGACGTGAGCTTCCCGAATGTCGCGCTCTGCAATGTCGTCGACCCGGTTCCAAACCGCACGCGATTAAAAATGTTAAATCCTTCCACGCGAAAGTCCAGATTCAATTTTTCTGTTAGCCT
>JASHTZ010000669.1 GCA_030040295.1 Terriglobia bacterium
TGTGCCCGGTTAAATCCACAGGGGACCGGGCGGCGAGCCGAGAACGCGGCGTGGCGTGAAAGACCATTGCCATAACGCCTCGACGGTCCTATCATCAGCAGAGCAGAAGCCCAGGAATCCGCGCAGCAGGAGAACACTATGACGAAAGCAGAACTGATCGAGGACGTTTCGCGCGTTGTGGAAATGAGCCGCAAAGACTCCGAGATCATTGTGGAAACCATTTTTGACAGCATCGTGAAGTCGCTCAAGGCCGGAGACAAGATTGAGATTCGCGGCTTTGGAAGCTTCCGTACTCGCCAGCGCAAGCCGCGCATCGGGCGAAATCCCAAGACGGGAGCCCGCGTGGACGTGCCGGCCAAGAAAATTCCGTATTTCAAGCCCAGCAAAGAACTGAAAGACCTGGTGAACACACACCCAGCTGCGGAGAGCACCTCGGCTCCGCCTGCAGCCCCGCCCGCGGCCCCGAACCCGGCGACATCTTAAGCGCTCGCGTCCCCTTTCTCGGGGCATTCGGAAACTATGGATTATTTGTGGAGCCCCTGGAGATTTCGGTACGTCAGCCAGGCAGGGAAGGGAGAGGGATGCCCGTTCTGCCGAGTGCTGGCGATGGAGTCCGCGAGGGACCGCGAAAATCTCATCCTGTTTCGAGGGCGGAATAACTTCATCCTGCTGAACCTCTTCCCCTACACCACCGGCCACCTGCTGATTACTACCAACTCGCATGTGGCCAATCTCGACGAGGTCACTTCTGAAACCCTGACGGAGATGATGACCCTCGCGCAACGCCTCCAGAAGGCTCTGCGGCAAAGCTACAATCCCGAGGGATATAACCTGGGAATGAATCTTGGACGGTGTGCGGGGGCGGGCGTGGCGGATCACCTGCACCTTCACCTGCTGCCGCGCTGGACGGGGGATTCAAACTTCATGACGGTGGTGGCGGAAACGCGAGTTCAGCCCGAAGATCTTCTTGCCACCTACGACAAGCTCGTCGCCTTTTTTCCCCGCTCGCGGTAATCTCTGCATTCTCAATTCTGATTTGCGGATGGGGGTTGCTCTTGGGGAAGGATTTACGCGTTCAACCGCGGTGCGACTTGCTGGTGGTGCGCGCGCTGCCAGGGGCGGTTTTGGCAATCGGCGGTTCTTCACTTGCCTCGTCGAGGGCCGCGGCGACGGCCATGCCTGAGCCGGGCTCGCGCAGAGTGTTGACCACCCTTTCCTGCCTCACCGGTTTGGCCAGAAGGTTGATTCGCATGTCGCCGCGGTGGGTGATTACGTCGGGAAGCACCAACTCCACCTGCACGGGCTCATCCGCGCTGATCTCAGAGGGAACAAAGAAATATATTCCCGAGCGGGAAATGTCCTTGGCCAGTCCGTCAGCCTCGCGGGGCTTTCCATGGGAGTCGCGCCACATCACGCGCACTGGCAATTCCACGTGGTAGCGGCGATCCATGCGGCGCTCAGCCCCGCCGAGACGATTGGTGTGGGAGACGACGCCGTCGGGCAGGGAAATCCGCAGACCTTCGTTTGCGCCCCAGGTTTCCGGAAACTCCTGTTGCGCCCGCATCACCAGGCCATCCACATAAGCGTCGTCGCTGTCAGGATCGTGATGGAAGAGGATGAGCTTTTTTACATTGCACTCCTGCGCGATGCGAACCCCTTCGAGCCACGAGCTGTGTCCCCACCCTTTTTTTTCACCCGCCAGTTGCTCGGGAGTGTACTGGGCGTCGTAAACCATCGCGTCCGCGTCGCGAGCGAGCTCGCGCAGAGCTTTGTCGTGCACGGGTGAACCCGGTTCGGTGTCCGTCGCGAGTACAAACGCTGAGCCTTCCGCTTCAATCCGGTATCCCACGCACCCCTGGGGATGATTCATAGGCGCTGACCGCAGGATGGCGCCCGGCAGGCTGATGGGCTCCTTATGGACGTTGGAGAAATCTCGACGTGCCGCCATGACTCCCATATTTACAGGAAAATAGGGATTCGCCATCTGCCCTTCGATGGTGTCCTTCAGCTCCGTGCCGGAGCGCAACACGGAATGAAATTTGAAGTGGTTGCCACGGCGGTAGAAAGGTGTGAAAAAGGGGATTCCCTGGATGTGGTCCCAATGAAAATGCGTGAGGTAAACGGAAGCCTGAATGGGCCTCTCGCCGAACTCTTCCTGCAAGCTCTTGCCCAGCCCGCGCATCCCGCTCCCGCAATCCAGAATGATCAGGCTGTTGTCGGCCAAGCGGACTTCCAAGCAACAGGTGTTGCCGCCGTAGCGGGAGTTTTTCGGCTCAGGAGTGGGGGTGGAGCCTCGAACTCCCCAAAATTGGATTTGCATTCAGCACCACCGCACCCCGGAACTCTGGTTCGCTTGACTTGGATCGCCGCAACTTGTTGGTGAACATGTTCTATTGCTATGGAAGGACGTCCGGCCATTGTCCTTCAACGTCCAAGCCAGCCTACCAAAACATTTCTGCGATGTCCACCGCTTTGGGACTAGGATGGTGATGGGGCTGTTGTTGCGGCGGTTTCCGGCCGCCGTTGACGCTCATCGAGCGCCGCTACAGCCGCCAAGGTCCGGTATGCATCTACGCTTTCCCATCCGCTTCGATGTGGGCGAAGAGTCGAGCACATTTTTAGAAAATTTTCCTCATCGTCCCGCCGTGTTCGCGTTGTTTTCACCGCCGCGCGAGGGAGCATCGCCCGCGCCTTATCTCGGGCGCACTGCGGATTTACACCGCCGCCTGGCGCGGCTGCTCTCACCTCGGCGGAAAAGCTCGAAAATGCTGAACCTCCGCGAACTCACGGAGCGCGTCGAATATGAACCCGTCGGTTCGACGTTTGAGGGCATTTGGCTTTTGTATCTCTTGAACCGGCACTACTTCGCCCGGCAGTATCGCGACCGCCTGCGATTGAAGCCACCGGCTCTTTTGAAATTGAAAATGGAGAACCGCTTTCCGCGCTGCTACCCCACGCGGAGGATTGCGAAAGACCGCTCGCTCTACTACGGCCCCTTCCCCTCGCTCGCCGTGGCGGAGCGTTTTTCCGGCGAGTTTCTCGACTTCTTTAAAATTCGCCGCTGCGTCGAAGACTTGAGTCCCGACCCTTCTCATCCCGGGTGCATCTACTCGCAGCTTCACATGTGCCTTGCACCATGCTTTGCCGGATGCACGGACGCCGATTACCAGGGAGAAGTGCAGCGCGTGGTGGAATTCCTCGATTCGCAGGGCAAATCCCTCCAACGCACGCTCGATGCTGAACGCGCGCAGGCCTCCGAATCACTCGAATTCGAGCAAGCGTCGAAAATCCATAACCGAATTGAGAAGCTGAACGATGTGCTGCGGCAGCGCTCCGAGCTGGTGAGGAATTTGCGCGACCTCCATGGATTGATGGTGCTTCCCGGCGCCGAGGCGAAGAGCGTTGTCTTCTTCCGCATCGTTGCGGGGGAAATTCGCGGACCGCGCGCCCTCTCGCTCGACGAAAACGCGCCCAATCCCATGCCGCTCGACCGGCAGATTCGCAAATTGATGGATTCGCTCGGCGCGGGTGCCGCCGCGTCAAAATCGGCTGCGCCACCCCCCTGGGAACACCTCAGCTTGCTCGCGCGTTGGTACTACAGCAGCTTCCGCCAGGGTGAACTGGTGATGCTGAACCCTGACCAAAGCATTCCGCACAGCAGGCTGATTCGCGTCTGCAGGAAGGTGCTGGCTGACAGCGGCGGTGCTAAGTCGTGAAACTCGGGCGGCGAGAGGACATGCTGTACTTGGGCAGATTGGTACGGAGCGGCCGTGAATATCGACGATTACAAAACGATTCTTTATTGCCAGGGAGAGGACGCGTGGGCGGCGGAGATCCCGGCCATCTCGGGTTGCTACGCCCTGATGCCCACCCGCGAGGAAGCGCTTGCCGAGCTCACGCGGGTTTTCAAGATGATTGCCAAAGAATACAGCGACGAGGGGCGGCCACTCCCCGCCGACACCACTGAGATCGTTCATGCCTAGCGTAACTGCGCGCGAATTTCAGAAAGTGGCCCACCGCCTAGGTTTCTCCAAGACAAGGCAGACCGGAAGTCATGAGCGCTGGAATCATCCCGACGGTCGAGCCGTAACCATACCCCTACACGGCGGTCGCGAGATTGGCCCTCCGCTTTAATTCAAAGTCTTACGCCAGCTTGGGATTAGCGCCGAGAGGTTTGGAGAACTGCGGTGACCCAGGATGGCACATTTCGTTCTCCAATAAAGATAGGGTCCCCTTTTTCACCGTACCGGCTCAAACCGTGCCTGGAAGAAGCGCAGGTATTTGGGTTCGTAGGTCATGCGCAGGCCGCGAGCTTTTTCGCGCTGTTCGAAGACCTCCAGCACCGATTCCGCCACCACGTCCATGTGCGCCTGAGTGTAGACGCGGCGGGGCAGCGTGATGCGGACCAATTCGAGTTCTGGAAAATGCTCTTCGCCGGTCTTGGCATCGCGACCCGCTGAGACGGCGCCGCGCTCCATGGTTCTCACGCCGGAATCGAGGTAAATCGCGCACGCAAGTGACTGCGCGGGATACTGTGATTGCGGGATGTGGGGATAAAAGCCCTTGGCATCCAGGAAAACCGCATGCCCGCCGACCGGCCTGACGATGGGAATTCCCCAGTCGAGCAGATGATTGCCCAAATACTCCACCTGGCCGATGCGCGCGCGGATGTGGTCGTCCTCGACGCTTTCCACGATGCCCCGCGCCATGGCTTCCATATCGCGGCCCGCCAGTCCGCCGTAGGTGTGCAGACCCTCGAAGACCACCACCAAGTTGCGGGCTTCCTCAAACAGGCCTTGCTGGTTGGTGGCCAGCCATCCACCGATGTTCACTAGTGCGTCTTTTTTCGCACTCATCGTGCAGGTGTCCGTGTAGGAGCAGTATTCTTTCAGGATTTCGGCAATCTTTTTGGATTTGTATCCCGGCTCGCGCTGCTGGATAAAATAGCAATTCTCCACGGCGCGCGTGGCGTCCAGCACCACAGGAATTCCCTCGCGATGGCACAGTTCGCTGACCGCCCGCATGTTTTCCATGGATTGCGGCTGTCCGCCCGCCATGTTCACGGTCCCGGCGATGCAAACGTAGGGAATTTTGCGCGGCGCGGCTTCGCGGACTACGCGCTCGAGCTTCGCCAGGTCCACGTTGCCTTTGAAGGGATGAGGGTTCGCGGAGTCGTGAGCTTCATCGATAATGACGTCAACGAACGTGCCGCCCGCCAATTCCTGATGAAGGCGCGTGGTGGTGAAGTACATGTTGCCCGGAACAAGGTCGCCGGGATGGATCATGATCTGCGAGAGGATGTGCTCGGCGCCGCGCCCCTGATGCGTGGGCACAAGATACTTATATCCATAATACTGAGTTAGAATCTCCCACAACTTATAAAAGTTTTTGCTGCCCGCGTAAGCTTCGTCGCCCAGCATCATGCCCGCCCACTGGCGGTCGCTCATGGCGTTGGTGCCGCTATCAGTTAGAAGGTCGATATAGACGTCTTCAGAACGTAGCAGGAACGTGTTGTATCCCGCCTCAATAATGAATTTCTGACGGTCGGCCTGCGTGGTCATTCGAATCGGCTCGACCATCTTGATTTTCCAGGGCTCCGCCCACGAACGCCGAGTAGGTTTTGGGTATGGCACTGTAATTTCCCCCTATTTTATTATTGCTGCGTGAGGATACCACAGGAATTGGTGGGAGCGTCGATGTTCGAAGTCCAATGAGATCTGCGATTTGCATGGAAATCGAACAGCAAGATCTTTCCGGATTGATTTGGCGACCATCTTGCACGCTTTTGTAGTCGTGCGTCCGAGGTGGCGGAATCTAAACATGGGAGGGTCACTCAAATGGAGCCTCAAGCGGAAATTACACTCGCCCGACAAAAAGTAATCCTAGCCGAGGAAGCTCTTTACGCGATGTTGCAGCGCCGCCAAGTCGACAACGAAGAATGCCGTCGCCTTGCGATGGAACTTGCAAGCGCGAGAGACATCCTTCTTACCCAGCTTGCGATGGTTTCCCAGGAAAACTGAAACCGGCCAGGGCAATGGCCTTTTCCCCGGTAAGCGAAAATTGATAGTTTCGCCGCGCATCACGATTCCCA
>JASHTZ010000670.1 GCA_030040295.1 Terriglobia bacterium
CGCACCTCGATGCAGTACAGAGGCCGCTTCCGGTGGGTTTTCTGGATTCCGCTCGCCGCAACTGGGGGCGCCCCGCCATGGCGGATTCAAGCGGGCGTGACCTTACCTTTGGGAAAACACTGGTCGGGGCGCTCCTCTTCCGGCGTTTGGTATTGAAGCGATGCCCAGCGGAAAAAATGATTGGCGTACTTTTGCCACCCTCAGTTCCCTCGGCAGTCTTGAATCTCGGGATTACTCTCGCCGGTCGTGTTCCAGTAAATCTAAATTACACTTCGCCCCTTCAAACCATGAACGCAGCCATTGAGCGCTGCGGGATCAAAACCATTTTTACCTCGGAAAAACTGCTTGAACGATTTGATTTGCCCAAACGAGCGGAAATGGTGATGTTGGAGGATGTGGCAAAAACCATTTCCGCAATGGACAAGGTTGTGTGGGGGGTGATTGCCCGCCTGACGCCCGTCTCTCTGCTGCGGCGAGCATTAATTCCGCGCCAGGTCACACTGGATTCTCTCGCCACGGTGATTTTTTCCAGCGGGTCGACCGAAATGGCCAAAGGGGTGATGTTGACTCATCGCAACATCGTTTCCAATGTGCAAGCAATGGTGCAGGCCATCGATGTTGACCGTTACGATTGTCTGCTGGGGGTTCTGCCTTTTTTTCATGCGTTCGGCTTCACCGTGGGACTATGGCTGCCCGCCTGCGCGGGCTTTCGCGTTGTGTTTCATACAAATCCGCTTGAGTCGCGCACGATTGGCGAACTCTGCCGGAAGTACGGCGTCACGCTGATGATTGGCACTCCCACCTTTATGCTGGAGTATGTCCGGCGATGCGATCCACAGGATTTGGCATCTGTCCGCGTTCCCATTGCGGGAGCGGAAAAGATGCGGCCCGAAATCGCCGACGCCTTTTGGGAAAAATTCCATCTTGACCTCGTGCAGGGTTACGGCTGTACGGAAACTTCACCAGTCGTTTCTGTAGAAACCGCCGGGCGCAGAACTCAAAGCCAGATGGGAAGCCTTGAACGCGGGAGCGTGGGGCGCCCGATGCCGGGCGTCGCAGTGCGGATTGTGAATCCGGAATCGTTCGAGACGCTGGGGCCGGGGCAGGAAGGTATGTTGCTGGTGAAAGGGCCGGGCGTGATGGCGGGCTATCTCGGCGAGCCCGAAATGACGCGCCAGGTCATTTGGCGAGACGGCTGGTACGTTACAGGTGACATCGCCAAGCTCGATGAAGACGGCTTCATCACCATCACCGATCGCGTTTCACGTTTTTCAAAAATTGCGGGTGAGATGGTTTCGCACGTTCACCTGGAACATGTGCTGCACGGCGCGCTTGGCAGTATGGAGCAGCGGCTGGTGGTTACATCGGTTCCCGACGAGCAGAAGGGCGAGCGCTTCGTAGTTCTTCATCTGGATCTGGGGATGGACGTGGATGAATTGTTGAAGCGCGTCCGCAGTTACGGATTACCCGCGCTTTGGGTCCCCCGCCGCGAGCATTTCTTCAAGGTCGAATCGCTTCCGCTAATGGGGAGTGGGAAGCTGGATTTGAAACAGGTGCGCCAAACTGCGCAGCGGCTTACTTCCGGCGTGACAGCGAAATAATAGTGCCCACTAGAATTCTACTCCCGCAGTGTGCAGGTCGTTTTCAAGTTGCCCGGCATTCGAAAACAGAATGGTGTGTAAACCGAGGCTCCGCGCAACCTCCAGGTTGGGCGGACGGTCGTCAATGAACACGCACTCCTCCGCCTGCTGCTGCGAAATGTCGAGCGCCATACGGTAGATTTCCGGGTGAGGTTTGGAGACTCCCAGATAGCAGGAGCTGAAAAAGGCGGAAAAATAATCACGCAGCTTGAACTTCTCAATTCGGTGGAGATTTAGTTCGCGAGATTCATTATTCAGGGTTGCGAGATAGACCCTGCGCGCCACGGCGACGCGTGCCATGAGGGCGAGGGAGTCGGGCATTGCCTCCGATTGGGAAAACATGAAATCCTTCACTTCTTGTTTGCCAAACGGACGCGGCCGGTAAAAGATGGTTCGGTCGAGGTATTGGTCGAGGCTTATTTGCCCAACGTCAAAAGATGCTGCCACCATTTGGTGCCGCTCATCAAAATCCTTTGCATCCAGCTCGAATAGCTTTGCGAGGCGCGCGCGCTGGAGGTGATCCAGTCCATTGGTGAGCAAGACTCCTCCCACATCGCTGAAAATGGCCGAGATTTTCGACACCTTTTCCTCCTGCCCGGCGTTCGGCCAGCGTTATTTGCTTGCTGATCCTCAGCCAAGCCAACTGGGGTTGTGCACTGTACCGTCAAAAACAGTGGAAGTCTTGAAGGGCTCAAATTGGCCGTCACTCCCGGCCTTTGCGGTGCGAGCGTAGAGTTCGTCGAGTTCTCCCTTGCTTAGAGGGCGAAATGTGCGCGCCGCCTGCAATCCCTGCTCCAGCCGCTCAATTGAGTCGCAGCCGTTAATGACCACCGACGTCGGCAAGTTCATTGCGTAATGCAGGCATTCAATGGGCGTCACCACACCGCTTTTCAGAACATTTCCATCGCCCATCGATTTCATGCCCAGTACGCCGATGCCGTGCTTCACCAGCACGGGCACCACAAGGTGCGCGAAGCTCTTAAAGTGCATATCCATAACGTTGAGTGGCATCTGCACCGCGTCGAAGGTGAAGTCGTGTTGGAACGCCATCTTGAGCATCTTCAAATGAATTTCCGGATCTTTATGTCCCGTGAAGCCGATATATCGAATCTTTCCCGCTTTTTTCGCGGCGAGAGCGGCTTCCAGGCTGCCGCCGGGGCCAAGGATGCGCGCCGGGTCGCCCGGGCGAATGACCTCGTGGAATTGCAGAAGGTCAATGGTGTCGGTCTGCAATCGCTGAAGGGATTGGTCGATCTGCTGAGCGGCAACATCTTTCACCTGCCCATCAATCTTTGTCATCAAGAACACTTTCTGCCGGTAACCATCGTGCAAGGCCTTGCCCATGCGGATTTCGCTCGTCCCGTCGTTATAGTCCCAGCAATTGTCCATGAAGTTCACGCCGTTATCGATGGCCGTGCGGATGATGCGAATGCTTTCCTGTTCGTCGTTTTGCACACCGATATGGTATCCGCCCAACCCCAGCAGCGAAACTTTCTCGCCGCTTCGGCCGAGTGTGCGATACGGCATTTCACCTTTTGTTGCGGCCGGGAACGCGGTCAAGGCGGCTCCGGAAATGGCCATGCCCGCGCCAGCAACGCTTCGGGTCATCTTCTCGAGAAACCTGCGACGATTCTGTTTTGAGCTCATGAACTTGTCCTCCTTCACTCCGCAATTTGTGCGATTCACCCGCAAAAATTGTATGCGCGTGGCGGACTAGCGTCAACGCAATCTCAACAGGGAAGCCGGAGGATTCAAGACAGCAGGAGGTCGATCGAACCTTGAGCACACTTCACGAAAGCTTCACGAAAAAGTTGCGTCCTATTGCCCGGCCTGCATAAGATGTGGTGCATTTTAATTTTACTGCGTGGAGGCTTTAATGTCGCGTTTTGGAAGGTGGGCCATAATGGCAATTCTCGTGGTTTGTAGCACGGCGCGAGCCGCGGAAATCGCACGATGGGAGGCAGGGAAAAACGGCCAGGCGGGTGGAGTGATTCTCGTTAATGCTGAGGGCAATAAATGGACCCTCGCGCAACATGGCAAAGTTGAAGTCGCTTCCCTTGAGCCAACCCACGATTATTATCGCCGTGCGGAATTCGTCGCGAAGGTCAACAAGTCAATACCCTATCCTATCTGGCTGGTGCTGGAGTACGTTGACGATGGATACGGACTGATTTCCGTTGGGCCCGCCGGTCGAAGGGGCATTCCGTGGTCACATCAATGGGGTGTGGCCCGGCTCAACACGGGGCGAATTCGTCGCGCGACCTTTCGAGTTGATGGTGCGCCCTCTGGTTTGTCAGGCGGCGGATCTGTAGCGCCTCTTGAGTTTCATATCAACGGGGTGGAATATCTGCACGCGATCTACGTGGATGATTCCCAGCCCGAAATCGAACCCGTGCCGGATGTCAAACCGGCGATTCAATTCGACAATGCCTTTCAACGAGACATTAACATCGGCGCGGATTCTCCCTTGGGCCAGGAGGCGGAGGGCCTGGCGGCGGTGCGCAATATGGCCCCTCTGGTTCGCGCCCTGGGATTTAACGGTATTGAAAGTTATGTGCAATGGAACTACGTGGAAGGGAAGAAAGGGATTTATGACTGGAGTCACTACGATGGCGTCGTGAACGAAATCCAGAAGTATGGGTTGAAATGGTTTCCCTTGCTGATTGTGGGCTCCGCTTACTCCTTGCCGGAATGGTTCCACGACTCCAAGGAGAATGTGCCCTTCGAGTGCCTGGAGCATCACCTGACTTTTGACGTTCAATCAATTTTCGCGCATTACCAGGACCCTTACGTCCAACAGTTTCTCAGTGAATTTGCCAAGCACTATGGCGAGAGCAAAGCACTCCTGGGCTTGCGGCTGGGCCCGAGCGGGAACTACGGCGAGGCGCAATATCCGGCCACAGGAAACTTGGGATATCGCCGCGGCGCCGTCCACACGCACATTGGGTATTGGGCGGCGGATCCCTACGCAAGTCCCGCATTCCAGAAATGGCTTCGGGCCAAGTATGGCAGCATCGACCAGCTCAATGCGGCGTGGGAAGACAACTTCACTTCCTTCGATCAAATTCACACCTTTCTGCCAACCAGCACGCCCGTGCCGCGCAAGCAGCTTGATTTTGTCGATTGGTATATGGGCGCAATGAGCGACTGGTGCGGGCAATGGGCGGAATGGGCCAGGGCTGACATGCCCGATGCTTCCATCTATCAATCCTCGGGCGGGTGGGGCGCGCCTCAAATCGGCACGGATTACACGGCCCAGGCCAAAACCATGGCCCACCTTCACGGCGGAATCCGTTTGACCAACGAGAGCGACAATTATGCCTTGAACTTTGCCATCACTCGCATGGCGTCGTCCGCAGCGCGATTTTACGGCGCCAAGCTTGGGTACGAGCCGGGCGGCTTCGCCAGCATGCGCGGAGTGGTGGCGCGAATTTACAATACGCTGACGAATGGAGGCGACCACCTTTTCTACTATTCCGGCAATCTTTTTGGAAATGACCAAGGCGCTGACGCGTGGCGCCGCTTTGCTCCCTTGCTGAATCAGCGTGCCAAGCCGGAAATTGATGTGGCAGCATTCTATCCCGACACTTCCATCGCTTTGAATGATGAAGAACTCCGTTACCTGTACGCGTCCGCCTATATCACGCGCGTGGAAGCGATGCGGTCGATCATGGATTTCGACTATGCCAGCGAGCAGATGATTCTGGATGGGGCGCTCGACCGTTATAAGGTGCTGATCGGTATCTGGGGAGCCTATACGGAGAAGCCTGTGCTCGAGCGCATTGACGCCTGGGTGAAAGCGGGAGGAACAATCATCTGGCTTTCGCGGCCGCGCGGTCTGCCCCAGACGCCCGAGGGTGATTCTTCCCTTGCCCAGAGCTGGCAACGCGGAGAGGTCGGAAAAGGCCGGGCAATTTTCTTCACAGGTGATCCCGAGCCTCCTGAAGAATACGTGGAGTTCGTGCGCAAGCACTTACTGGAATTAAGCAACCTTCGGCCGGAAATCCACCGTGCCCTGGAGATTGAAAAGCCGCGCGAGGTTTACTGGAGCGTATTGGAGGGCGGCAAGCTGGCGCTCTTGAATTTCTCCGATAACGAAGCGCATGTCCGCCTGTCAGGCTCGCGCGTGCTGGACATGCCACCCTACAGCATTAAATTGGAATCAAACTGGTGAGCGCGGTTGCGTGAGTTTCTGTGCAAAGGCAGGCAAATCTTCGATGCCTCTGGAATTGAACCAACTGGAGAAACTTGATGAGTACCGGTTCCTCGTGCCTCGGGGTACCAGGCCGGGAATGCTGACGGATGCGCTGATTTTTACCGACGAGCGGATGCTGAAGGACCTTCTCAAAGACCTCTCGCTCGAACAGGCCGTCAATGTCGCAATGCTTCCCGGCATCGTGGGGCCTTCGCTTGCGATGCCGGACATTCACCAAGGTTATGGCTTTCCTATTGGCGGCGTGGCGGCAACGGACCCGCGCGGCGACGGGGTGATCTCACCGGGCGGAGTAGGGTTTGATATTAATTGCGGCGTCCGCCTGCTGGGCAGCTCGCTGAATCGCTGGGAGGTTCATGCCAAGATTCGTGAACTCGTGAACCAGTTGTTCCGCGACATTCCCTCAGGAGCGGGTCGGGGCGGGAACATCCGGATATCCTATGATGACCTCGACGAGTTGCTGCGGGACGGCGCGGCGTGGATGGTGGGGCATGGCTACGGCCGCGGTGAAGACCTGACGCACTGCGAAGAGAATGGCGCAATCGAGGGCGCGGACGCGGCGGCGGTGAGCGATCGAGCCAAGAAGCGAGGATTGCCGCAGGTGGGCACGCTCGGTTCCGGCAATCATTTCCTGGAAGTCCAGTACATCGAGCAGGTATTTGATCCGGGCAGGGCTGAGCCGCTCGGCCTTTTTGCCGGCGAGGTTGTGGTGCTCATCCATTCCGGCTCCCGGGGGCTGGGGCACCAGGTGTGCACGGATTATCTGCGCGAAATAGGCCCCGCGATGCAGCGCCATGGAATCAACCTGCCGGATCGCCAATTGGCGTGCGTGCCTGTGAGGTCTCCAGAGGGCCAAGCCTATCTCGGCGCCATGTGCGCCGCCGCAAATTTCGCCTGGGCCAATCGCCAGGGAATTACGCACTTTACCCGCCAGGCGTTCAAGCGGATTTTCGGGGAACAGGAAGAGCTGCGTGTTATCTACGACGTGTGTCATAACATCGCCAAGCTTGAACGTCACCAGGTGGAAGGGCGCGAGCGCGAGGTGATGGTTCACCGCAAGGGCGCCACTCGCGCATTTCCTCCGGGCCATCCACAAATCCCCGAAGTGTATCGGCACGTGGGACAGCCCGTGCTCATCCCCGGGTCGATGGGAACGGCTTCCTATGTTCTCGTGGGCGCCGAGGGTGCAATGCAGGAAAGTTTCGGAACCACTTGCCACGGCGCGGGACGTGTGATGAGCCGCACGGCGGCCAAGAAATCACCCTTCGCCCAGGACGCGAAGCAACGCCTGGAGGATCTTGGCATCATCGTGCGCGCCGAAACGCGCGATGGAATTACGGAGGAAATTCCTGAGGCTTACAAGGATGTGGACGCGGTCATCGACGTGGTGCACAACGCCGGTTTGGCGCGCCGGGTGGCGCGGCTGAAGCCCATGGGAGTCATCAAGGGTTGATCGGGAATACAAAAACATTCGGCATCTCCTTGAGTTATGCCCCGATCCGCATTATGATGTGTAAATAAGTGAGGTACACAGTGTCGATGAAGGTTATTCAAGTTCCTATGGATGAGCGGCTGCTTACGGCGGTTACACGTTCGGCCAAGGCGAGGAAGTCCACGCGCGCGGCCCTGATTCGCGAAGCCTGCAAGCGTTACCTGGACCGGATAGAGGAAGACGAGCTTGACCGGAAGTATGTTGAAGGGTACCGGCGAAAGCCTGAGGGTCCAGCGTGGGGAAAACTCGGGGAGAAACTAGCCTCAGAAGTCTGGGCGAAGGAAGACTGGGATGAGGCGTGGTGAGGTGTGGTGGGCACAGCTTGGAGGCGCGAGGGGCCGCCGACCTGTCCTCCTACTCAGCAGAAACCCTGCATACTCAATCAGGACATCCGTGACCGTTGCCCCAATCACCTCCACAATTCGCGACATTCCTGTCGAAGTGCGGCTTGGCCCGGAGGATGGCCTCGGGCGAGAGTGTGCTGTCAATCTGGACGAAATTCAAACAATCCGGATGGAGCGCCTTGTCCGCCAGTTAACGACGCTGTCAACAGATCTTATGGTGAAGGTCGACCAAGCAATTAAATTTGCGCTCGCAATTCGGTGAATCAGGATTTGGAATTCGTGCAAAATACCGCGCGATTACACCTGCTGTGCGAGATAATTCTGAATTCCGATGCTCTCGATCAGACTAAGCTGTTCTTCCAGAAAATCAACATGCTCTTCCTCATCCGCCAGGATTACCTGAAGGATGTCAGCCGAAGCATTGTCGCCGGCTTTGCGACAGGTGGCGATCGAGGAGTTGTACTCGGTCACAGCGTTCTTTTCCAGCGTCAGGTCGTTTTGAAATTGTGATTTCACATCCTTCCCCACAGCCAGCTTGGGCATATCATTTAAATTAGGCATGCCTTCCAGGAAAAGAATGCGCTCAATGAGTTTTTCTGCGTGCTTCATTTCATTGATGGCTTCTTTCTTGGTGTGCTCGC
>JASHTZ010000671.1 GCA_030040295.1 Terriglobia bacterium
CGCCTTTCGAGTGTTGTCCGTCCAGCGCAATTCCTACTTCGTCCATCACCAACAAGGTATCTGCAGGGATTGAGCCGTAAGGAAACAATCCGGCACTGTGGGCTCGAATTCTTCCTTTGCCCAAATGCCTCGCCCACGCTTCTGCCATTTGACTTCGGCAGGCATTTCCAAAGCAAACGAATAGGACTTGAATTTGAGTTGTTTTTGACTTGGCCATGGCCCCGTGAGGAAACGCAGCGAAATTCGAAAGTCGAAACTCGCGCCTCTGCGAGAGAGTTTCGCATTTCGATTTTCGGTTTTGCTTCAGTCTCGGCTTAGCTTTCCCAGAAAATATCGATGCAACGTAAGATCGTGCGTCAGCTCGGGGTGGAAAGTGCCCGCGAGAATGTTTCCCTGCTCCACCAGCACGGGCAGGTTCGCGCAGCGGCCGAGCACACGGACTCCCTCCCCCACGCGGCGAATAATGGGCGCGCGAATGAACACCATCTCCAGGGGATGATCGGAGAGCTCCGGGCACTCACCGGTCCGCACCGAGCTGTCAATCTGCCGGCCGTACGCGTTGCGCTCAATCGTGATATCGATCAACCCCAACCTTTCCTGCGGCGGGTTGGTGACGTCTTTCGCCAACAGAATTGCTCCAGCGCAGGTGCCGTAAATCGGCTTCCCTCTCGCAGCAAAATCTTTGATGGCTGTGTCTACGCCTTCGGCGGCAAACATTTTCAGCATGGTCGTGCTCTCGCCCCCCGGCAGGATGAGTCCGCCCACTTGATCCAAGTCCTCAGCGTGCTTCACGAGTTTCCACGCTGCTCCCAGGCGATCCAGCATTTTCGCATGCATTGCAAAATCGCCCTGGATGGCGAGAATTCCCACGGTCTTGTGGCCGTTGTTCATAGAATCAGGTTTCAGCTTTAAGCTCTTAGTCGTTAGTAATTGGTCTTCTCTGGTCCAGTCTCATTACGAGCTTGTTTCAGAGACTTGCCAGCCTAACTCCGCCAATGCAGACCTTACAATTCTCCCGTCCTCCTCAATGCACGGGTTTTCACCAGTGCCTTTAAGCTGGACAACCCGATAATCCGAAGGACTCAGAAATTTACCCAGTATGTATTTGCATTGGTCAGCGGTTTCCCGCGGGTTCCACATATGAACAGGAACAAGAACTAACAACTTCTTTGGAAAACGATGACAAACCAAGTCGATTAGTGCTCCGCGAACTTGCTTAGCCACCCTAGATTCAACCTCAACGGCCACGAGCGAGCTCACAGTTCCATCAATTCTGGCAGGTTGGCCTGCTCCATAGTCCACCTCTACAGATTCTCCCCAGTCGACGTAGGAGTTGCCGGCTGCAGAACGCATCACATTCTTACCGTAGTCCGCGTGAACGCCCATTCACTGTCTCTTTCCACATAGGTTTTCCGTGTCACTTTCCAACCCGTTGGTCAGTCGATTTACCCTCGACGGTAGCCCACAATTCCAGCACTCGGGTGCCCGCGTCCAACCCAACCAAGCCTGACTTTTCAAACTTGAACGTACTCTGTGGTCGAAGCAGGTTCCGGGAGAGTTTCACCATGTTCTTTCAGGCTGGATATGTGGAGATCGACCGCCTCACGAATCAATTGCAATGCCTCGTCGCGCGTCTCCCCCACCACCGCGCAACCAGGAAGATCCGGCACATAAGCACCAAAGCTGTTTTCGCCTTTTTCGATAACGACCAGGTATGTCATGACTTGAGTCCTTTCAACCCAGCCTGCTTAAGGATGCTGTTCAACGTACCCGCGGGCACGTCAAGGTTCGGCTTTCCTGCAATCGTCACAGTTCCGGGCTTAGCAGGATGTTGATATTGCTGGTGACTGCCTTTGGTTCTGATTAGCCTCCACCCATCCTCCTCGATCATTTTGATTACTTCCCGGAATTTCATCAGCACGTTCCTGAAGTTTTAGCTTCAAAAGGAGCGGATTTAGCCATGCAACAACCCAAGAGCAATGGATGCCCATTACCAACCCCGCGTCTGCAGCAACTCCTTCGGGTCCATCTTCTGCACGTCCAGGCCCTTCATGGCCTCACCGACCTCGGCGGAGCACTCGGCCAGCACCTGCGGCTCGTTGAAGTGGGTGGTGGCGCGGACAATGGCCTTGGCGCGCTGTGCGGGGTCAGCAGACTTGAAGATTCCCGAGCCTACGAATACCGCTTCAGCGCCAAGCTGCATTACGAGCGAAGCATCCGCGGGAGTGGCGATTCCGCCCGCGGAAAAGTTCGGCACGGGCAGCTTGCCGTTCTGGCTGACCCATTTGACCAAATCGTAGGGCGAGCCGAGTTCCTTGGCCTTGGACATCAACTCTTCTTCACGCAAGGTAGTGAGCTGGCGAATCTCGCTGGTAATGGCGCGAATGTGCCGCACGGCTTCCACAATGTTCCCCGAGCCCGCTTCTCCCTTGGTGCGAATCATCGCCGCGCCTTCGCCGATGCGCCGCAGCGCCTCGCCCAGGTTGCGCGCACCGCACACAAATGGCACTTTGTAATTCCACTTGCTGATGTGGTTCTCTTCATCCGCGGGCGTCAGCACTTCGCTTTCATCGATGTAATCCACGCCCACGGCCTCCAGCACCTGCGCCTCGGCAAAGTGGCCAATGCGCGCCTTGGCCATCACCGGAATGGTCACGGCGGCCATGATCTCCTTGATGATCTTGATGGAGGCCATGCGCGCCACGCCGCCCTCCTTTCGGATATCCGCGGGCACACGCTCGAGCGCCATCACGGCCGCCGCGCCTGCGTCCTCCGCGATTTTGGCCTGCTCGACCGTGGTGACGTCCATGATGACGCCGCCTTTCAGCATTTCCGCCAGGCCCACTTTCAATTTCATTGGTTGATCGTATTCCCACATGGCATTGCTCCTTTTCAGACCGATGATTTGTTGGCCGCGGTGCGCCTGCCTTCGAGGGCCGCCGGCCGAAGTTTCGAATCCACTTCCACGCCCAGGCGGGCAATCAGCCCGGGCAGCGCTTGAATGTCCGCGAGCGAGGTGCGGAAATTCACAATACACGCGCGCAGGACAAATGCTCCCCCAATCACGGCGTTCGTCATAAACGCCTCGCCACTTTTCTGCAATGCCGCCAGCACGGCTTTGTTGAGATCGTTCAGGTATTCCTCAGTTTTCGCATCGCCTGGGGTAAGGTCGCGCGGCACATAGCGGAAGGTTGCGATGCTCAGGCCCCGGCGGAAGGCTTGCAACTCGGGATGAGCCGAGACAATTTCAAACAAGGTCTCTGCCAGGCGAATGTCATCCCCAATCATTTTCGCGTAGCCTTCGCGCCCCACCTGACGGATGGCCAGCCAGATCTTCAGCGCCCGAAAGCTGCGAGAGTTTTCCGGGCCATATTCAAAGTAGTTAACCGCCTGCTCCGCATCTTGCAGCAACTGGTAATACGAGGGACGCTGCTGCGTAAAGGCGTCATGCAAAGCATTCCGGTCGCGCACCAGCGCGCAGCCTGCGTCAAGCGGCGCGTAAAGCCATTTGTGGGGGTCGACGGCCACGGAATCGGCTTGGGCGATTCCGCGCAAGTCCGCCGGCGCGTTCTGCGCCAAGGCCGCGAACCCGCCATATGCCCCATCCACGTGGAACCAAAGGTTCTGTTCGTGCGCGATGGCGGCAATTTCCGGCAGCGGATCGACGGCGCCGGTGCTGGTAGTCCCCGCCGTGCCGATCACCATGAAGGGCAGATTTCCTTGTAAACGGTCATCGGAAATTTTCTCGCGCAATTCCGCAGTGTTCATTCGCTGGTCCGAGCCCGCCGAAATCCAGTTGATGGAATCGAGCCCCAGACCAAACAAATCCACTGCCTTGTGAAGCCAAGTGTGGGTTTCCGTGGAGGCGTACACGCGCAGGCGGCGCGAGCCCTCGCCGGCCATTCCTTGCGCGCGCGCATTCCAGGTGACGCGAGCCTTGCGAGCGGCCAAGAACGCGACCATATTGGCCATGTTCCCACCGGTCACCAGGATTCCGCCCGCATCGCGGGGAAATCCAATCATTTCCGTAATCCAGCGGATGGTCTGTGCCTCAATCTCACTCGCCACGGGCGACAGAATCCAACCTCCCACATTGGGGTTGATGGCGGAGGAGAGCATCTCCCCCAAAATCCCCACGGGCGCAGGAGGCGAGGTGATGAAACCCCAAAAGCGTGGGTGACCGTTGAAGAGAGAATGCTCCAATAGCAGCTTTGCCGTCTCATCCAACAAAGCCTCAGCGGGCGTCCCGTGCTCGGGCAGGGGGGAGTCTCCCAGGAGCGCCCGAATTTGCAGCGGCGATTCGGCGGGAGTGACGGGCCGGCTGGGCAGCGACCCCAGCAATTCGGCAACACGGTCAACCAGGCGATGACCCAGCGCGCGAAATTCCTCCGGAGTCATCTCCAACGGCGCATCGCGCAGCCCTGTTATTGAGTTCGACTTAATTGCTTCCATTCCCTCACCCTGCCGGTACATCCTGAGATTCACACCAATGCTACGCTCGCGCCGGCCAAAGCTCCTGGTTTTCCCTTCCTCGTCCGGCGCATTTGCGCTTTGAGCAAATCTCCCAGTATGGCGGCACCCTTCTCAATTTTATCATCGGGCAGAGCGGTGTAGCACAATCGCAGCGCATTATGCCGGGGATTTTGAAAATAAAAATAGCGCGCAGGGGCAAAGGTCATGCGCCGCTCGCGGGCTTTGACCAGCAACTCTTCGGCATCCAGAAACGCCGGCAACTCCACCCAGACGGACATTCCACCCTCGGGATAGAAGACGCGAACCTCCGGGGGCAAATGGCGCGCGAGCGCGCGCCGCAGCACTTCCTGCTTGTGCGCGTAAACCCTGCAAGTCTTGCGAATCCACTTGTCCAGCCAGCCACGCGAGCCCAGTTCCTGCACAACTGCCTGGCCCAGCACGTTCGTGTGCAGGTCAGCGCGTTGCTTGGCCCATTGCAGGCGCTCGATGACCGGCCGCGACGCCACGAGCCAACCCACGCGCAATCCGGGGAACCCGACCTTCGAAAAGCTGTTCAAATGAATTACCAATCCCGTCGTGTCGAGGGCTTTGAGAGGAGGAATCTGGCGGCCGCGGCATCGCAATGACCCGTACACATCGTCTTCAACAATGGGAGTCTGGAAATGGCGGGCGATTTCGAGCAGCCGCTGCCGCACCGCCAGCGGCATAGTGAAACCGGTGGGATTCTGAAACGAGGGGCTGCAAAAAATCAACTTGACGCGATTCTGTTCGAGAAGCGATTCCAGTG